>DATMKU010000232.1:0-2053 GCA_035570935.1 Allostellaceae bacterium | reverse complement strand
CCGCCCTTGCGGCCCCTGGCGCGCGCCGCAGCGAGCCCGGCATTGGTCCGCTCGCGGATCAGGTCGCGCTCCATCTCGGCGATGGCCCCGAGCAGGTGAAAGGTGAACCGGCCCATCGTCGTCGTGGTGTCGATACCGTCGTTAAGCGAACGGAACTCGATCTTGCGCTGCGCCAGATCGGCCACCAGCTCGACCAGCCCGCGCATGGTGCGGCCAAGCCTATCGAGCTTGTAGACCACCAGCACGTCACCGGGCCGGCAGTGGCTTAGCGCGTCCCGCAACCCCGGCCGGTCGTGCCTACCGCGGCACGATGAATATGGGATAGGCTAGTGGTACCGTCGATTTGTGGCACAGCGGAAGCGCGGCGCAGGGCGGGCATGAGCTGTCATTTTGAAAATTAAGTGGCGGCGATTTTTGATCGGTAAATGGCGCGCCCCTGTCCTCGCTCGCGGACTGGCCGAGCTCCGTCTTGCCGTCCGTCAGTCATCCCGTCCGGTTTGGCGTCGTCACCCCGGAATAACCGGACATTTCGCGGGTCACCGCTCATCGACCGTTTGACGGACAGCCTCCCAGCGCCGCCAGGCACACGATCTCGGCCTGCGCCAGATAGTGATCAAAGAAGTGCGCCACTTATTGATCAAAATGACACGAGAAAAATTAAGCAATGTGACCCGGTTCACATACCGCCGGAGCTCGGGTGAATATCTGAAGCAGCTCCGCCGCCGGCTGCGGCCGGGACATGCGCGCAATGGAGGGCGCAAATCTATGGAACTGGAGCGTGTCGCGGGTCGAGCTCGATCAGCGCGCACGTGATGCCCGCCTCCGGCTCGAGCGGCTCGAACGATTGCTCCTGCCGCGAGCTGCCGTGACGCGTTTCCCGCTCCGATGGCTCCTTTATCTTTGCAGCGGCGTTTTCGCCAGCGCGTCGCGAGAAAGCCGGGTCAAGAGAGCCGCTGAGCAATCGGCGGCCTTCGCGCATGCCGACCATTCATGACATTTGGGTCGAAGAGTGCGGTTCGTTCTGTCGCGCGTCAGACCTTGTGCTCTGCCGCCTCTCCGGTTGAGGGTTGCGGCGCAAACCAATCCCTGCGCGCTGTGATCGCAAAACCGAAGGGCGGTCAGGCCTGGTGCAAAATCCGGGCGATCTCGTCGGCGGCCACCCCGTAGACTTTGGCGACCTGGGCAACCGTCATGCCGTACTTGACCAAGGTGCGGATACGCCCGAACTGCGACCGCGGAATCTCGCGCATCGTTTGCAGCTCGGGGGCGGCCGACATTTCGCGCTCCTCGTGACGGACCGGTGCGGCCGGCGAGAGTATCGGCAGCACCCGCGGTGTGCGGGTCGACCGGTCGGTCGGCGTCAGCGATTGCGGAACTGCTCGCGTGCTGACCGGCGGTGGTTTCGAGGTGAACAAGGCTTCGGCGGCTTGGCGCGCTCTGGTGATCTGCTCGCGATCATCGCCGCGAGGGCGCGGTTGTTGTTGTCGACTTAGCAAGATAGGCTCCGAAGAGTTGATTTCATTCGTGATTATCGAAGGGACGCTTCGTTACTTTGGCAAGCTGGACGTGGGAAGTCGGGGCGCTATCCGCAAGCTCGGCCGGTCGCCGCAAGCCCGTGCGCCGGCAATATCGGCGCAAAGTAGAGATGCCCCCCCCTTGGGGGCGGCCGCGACCACTGAACCTCGTAGTTAGTGAGATTGAGCAGCGCATTTGCTTGCCTCACCGGATCGGGGTTGAGCTACCATTGTCGGTGACCGTTGAAGCCGCGCGCGTCTCAACGAAGGAAACATGTCATGCCGGACACACACGCCGTGGCGGAACGCCCAAGCCAGGGTCAGCTTGCGGTCTACGACGCGATCGTCATCGGCGCCGGGATTTCCGGCATCTATATGCTCTACCGCCTGCGCGAACTGGGCATGACCGCGCGGGTCTTCGAGGCCGGCACGAACGTCGGCGGCACCTGGTACTGGAACCGCTATCCCGGCGCGCGCTTCGATTCCGAAAGCTGGACCTATGGCTACTCCTTTTCCAAGGAGCTGATGCGGGAATGGGA
>DATMKU010000231.1:0-4366 GCA_035570935.1 Allostellaceae bacterium | reverse complement strand
CAACCTGAAGTCAACGCCTTCATCCAACGGCTTCAGCGCATATGAGAGTGAGTCTGCGATGAGCGAGCCGATCCGCTTTTCCCTCGACGGCGCCGAGGTCGAGGCGCAGCCGGGCGAGACGATCTGGCAGGTGGCGAGCCGGCTCGGCACCGAGATCCCGCATCTTTGCTGGCTGCCCAAGCCAGGCTACCGCGCCGACGGCAATTGCCGCGCCTGCATGGTCGAGATCGAGGGCGAGCGGGTGCTCGCCGCGTCCTGCGTGCGCCAGCCGGCGCCGGGCATGAAGGTGCTGACCGCGAGCGAACGCGCCCGCTTTTCGCGCAAGATGGTGTTCGAATTATTGGTCGGCGACCAGCCGGCGCGGGCGGCGGCGCACGACCCGAATTCGCCCTTCTGGCAGTGGGCCGACCGGCTCGAGGTCAGCGAAAGCCGGTTCCCGCGCCACGACGCGCCCGCACCCGACCGCAGCCACCCGGCGATGGCGGTGCAGCTCGATGCCTGCATCCAGTGCAACCTCTGCGTGCGCGCCTGCCGCGAGGTCCAGGTCAACGACGTGATCGGCATGGCGGCGCGCGGGCACCATGAAAAGATCGTCTTCGATTTCGACGACCCGATGGGCAACAGCACCTGCGTCGCCTGCGGCGAATGCGTTCAGGCTTGCCCGACCGGCGCCTTGATGCCGGCGACCCTGGTCGACGCGAACGGCGTCTACGCCAACGCCCCCGACCGCGAGGTCGACAGCGTGTGCCCCTATTGCGGTGTCGGCTGCCAGCTCACCTACAAGATCAAGGACGACCATATTGTTGCCGTCGACGGCAAGGACGGCCCCGCCAACCATAACCGGCTGTGCGTCAAGGGCCGGTTCGGGTTCGACTACGCCCACCACTCCGATCGGCTGACCGAGCCATTGATCCGTAAGGACGGGATTTCGAAGCACGACACCGACATCGACCCGGCCAACCCGTACACCCATTTCAGGAAGGCGAGCTGGGACGAGGCGCTCGACCGCGCCGCCGCGGGCCTGGCGCATATTCGCGACCGCGACGGGAAACGCGCGCTCGCCGGCTTCGGCTCGGCCAAGGGGTCGAACGAGGAGGCGTATCTGTTCCAGAAGCTGGTGCGCACCGGGTTTGGCAGCAACAATGTCGACCATTGCACGCGGCTCTGCCACGCCTCCTCGGTCGCGGCGTTGATGGAGGGGATCGGCTCGGGCGCCGTCACCGCCCCGTTCACCGCGGCGGGCGACGCCGATGTGATCATCGTGATCGGCGCGCGGCCGACCGAGAACCACCCGGTCGCCGCCACCTTTTTCAAGCAGGCGGCGAAACGCGGCGCCAAGGTGTTCGTGATGGACCCGCGCGGCCACACCTTGACGCGGCACGCGACCCTGACCTTGCGCTTCAACCCCAGCCGCGACGTGGCGATGCTGAACGCGCTCCTCCACACGATCATCGAGGAAGGGCTGACCGACCGGCAGTACATCCAGGCGCACACCGAGGACTACGAAAAGCTGCGCGAGCACATCCGCGACTATTCGCCGGAAAAGATGGCCCCGATCTGCGGCGTCGACGCCGCGACGTTGCGCCATGTCGCGCGCACCTATGCCCGCGCCGAGCGCGCGATCATCTTTTGGGGCATGGGCATCTCGCAGCATACCCATGGCACCGACAACGCGCGCTGCCTAATCGCCCTCTCGATGATCACCGGCCAGGTCGGCCGGCCAGGCACCGGACTGCATCCGTTGCGCGGCCAGAACAACGTCCAGGGCGCCTCCGACGCGGGGCTGATCCCGATGGTCTATCCTGACTACCAGTCGGTGGCGAACCCCGAGATCCGAGAGAAATTCGAGACGCTGTGGCACACCCCGCTCGACGACAAGCCGGGGCTGACCGTGGTCGAGATCATGGACGCGGTCCACCGCGACGAGATCACGGGCATGTATATCATGGGCGAAAACCCGGCGATGTCCGACCCTGATGTCCAACACGCCCGCGACGCATTGGCCAAGCTCGAACATCTCGTCGTGCAGGACATCTTCCTGACTGAGACCGCCAAATATGCCGATGTCGTGTTGCCGGCTTCGGCTTGGCCGGAAAAAGACGGCACCGTCTCCAACACGAACCGCCAGGTGCAGATCGGCCGCGCGGCACTGCCCTTGCCCGGCAACGCGCGGCTCGATTGGCGGATCATTCAGGAGATCGCGCAACGCATGGGACTGGACTGGTCCTACACCCATCCGCGCGACGTATTTGCCGAGATGAAGCAGGCGATGCCGTCTCTCGACAACATCACTTGGGAGCGGCTCGAACGCGAGAGCTCGGTGACTTATCCCTGCGACGCCCCGGACAAGCCGGGCAACGAGATCGTATTTGGCGACGGCTTCCCGACCGCTTCGGGGCGCGCCAAGCTGGTGCCGGCGGCGATCATCCCACCGGCTGAGGAACCCGACGACGACTACCCGATGGTGCTGACGACCGGCCGCCAGCTCGAACATTGGCATACCGGGGCGATGACCCGGCGGGCCAGCGTGCTCGACGAGATCGAGCCCGAGGCGGTGGCGTCGCTTGCCCCCGTCGAATTGCGCCGGCTCGGCATCGCGCCCGGCGAGCCGGTGCGCGTCACCACCCGCCGCGGCGTCATCGAATTGAAGGCGCGCGCCGACAGCAATGTCGCGCCCGGCCAGGTGTTCATCCCGTTCTGCTACGCCGAAGCCGCCGCCAACATCTTGACCAACCCGCAGCTCGACCCGATCGGCAAAATCCCCGAATTCAAATTCTGCGCCGCCAAAGTCGAACCCGCCGCAGCGGTCAGCGAGGCCGCGGAGTAACGGGCTAGCTCCGCTTGAGATTGCTTCACTTCGTTCGCAATGACAAATGGGCGGTCATTGCCAGGCGCGGAGCGCCGAAGCAATCTCGTCACCGCAAGTCTGGCGTTGCCGAATAGCGGCAGCGCTTCTCTTCTCGTCCGTCTCCGGCTGTGCCGTATCGCCGGCACCGGCGACACCTGCCGCCTCGCAACCCACCCCCTACTCCTGCCTGCTGCCGACGGAACACCGGATGCTCGTTGCCGAGCTGTTCTTTGGCCGCGGCATTAAGGGGCGCGCCCCGTTGAGCAGCGCAGAATGGGCCGAGTTCGCGGCGCAGACCATCACCCCCAACTTCCCCGACGGCTTCACCGTCTTCGACGGCGAGGGCCAATGGCGCAATCCCCGGAGCGGACACATCACCCGCGACCCGACCAAAATCCTCCTGGTCGCGGCCAAACGCAGCCCCGATCTCGCGCGCCGGCTGGCCGCGGTGATCGACGCCTACAAACTCAAATTCCACCAGCAATCGGTCGGCCTGATCACCCGCGACTCCTGCGCCGCGTTCTAGCGACATTTCTAACAATGATGCGAGATACGTTGTTACACCGCGAAGGCCGGTGCCCACGGCTGACATCGATCCCAGCGGCGCCCCGTCACGATCTTGGATGTCAGCCTCATGGACCACCGCCGCGACCAGCCACCACCCGCATCAAATCCGAGGCAGGCTCTCTCCCCCTGAAAGGCGGAGAGGGGTTTCGCCGATCGGCCGCTCGGAATCTCCCGTCTCACCCCGACCCTCTCCATTCCGCGGAGTGGAGAGGGAGGACAAAGGCGCGCGAGACTCGTACTCGTTGACGGCTGGGGCCAAGTCTCATTAGACCCTGCTCCACGCTTGGAAGGGTGGACGATATGAGCGCAGCGGAAATGCCAGGGGACATGACGGACGGGTTTCACTTGGTGGTGGAGGCGCTGAAGCTGAACGGGGTCGACACGATCTTTGGCGTGGCCGGCATCCCGATCACCGATCTGCTGCGGCTGGCGCAGGCGGAGGGCATCCGCTATCTCGGCTTTCGCCACGAGCAGTCGGCCGGGAACGCAGCCGCCATCGCCGGGTATCTGACCCAGAAGCCGGGCATCTGCATGACGGTCTCGGCCCCCGGCTTTCTGAACGGGATGGTGGCCCTCGCCAACGCCACCACCAACTGTTTCCCGATGATCCTGATCAGCGGGTCGAGCGACCGGGCGATCGTCGATCTCGAGCAGGGCGATTACGAGGAGATGGACCAGCTCGCCGCCGCCCGGCCCTATGCCAAGGCGGCCTACCGCGTCAACCGCCCGCAGGACATCGGCATCGGCGTGGCACGGGCGATCCGCGCCGCGGTGTCGGGGCGCCCGGGGGGCGTCTATCTCGATTTGACAGCCGAAGTGCTGGGCTCGGCTCTCGACGTGGAGACCGCGAAGAAGTCGCTCATAAAGGTCGTCGACCCGGCGCCGCCGCAGCCCCCGGCGCCGCAATCGGTCATGCGCGCGATCGAGCTGCTGGCGAATGCCCAGCGCCCG
>DATMKU010000230.1:0-5498 GCA_035570935.1 Allostellaceae bacterium | reverse complement strand
TGCCGCTGCTGCAGATAGGTCAGCGCGGAGATCCGGTCGTGCGGATCGTAATCCACCGCCAGCTTGCGCAGCCGCAGGATCGAGCCGTCGTGCTGGACCACGGTTTCGACCGTCCCCGGCGCGTAGTCGGCGACGATCTCGTCGCGCTCGAGGATCACGTCGAGCCGGTTGACCGCTTCGTTATGAGCCCGGACATAGTCGAAGCTCTTCGTCGATTCGGGGTTGTTGTTGAAGGCGACGCAGGGCGAGACCACGTCGATAAACGCCGCCCCGCGATGGTCCATCGCGGCCTTGATCAGCGGCACCAGCTGCTGTTTGTCGCCCGAAAAGCTGCGCCCGACAAACGACGCGCCGAGCTGCAGGGCGAGCGCCACCAAATCGATCGGCGAGTCGGTGTTGACAGCACCGCGGCGCGCCTTCGACCCCTTGTCGGCGGTGGCCGAGAATTGGCCCTTGGTCAGGCCGTAAACGCCATTATTCTCGACGATGTAGACCATATTGACGGCGCGGCGGATGCAATGGGCGAATTGGCCGAGCCCGATCGAGGCCGAATCGCCATCGCCGGAAATCCCGAGATAGACAAGATCGCGGTTGGCGAGGTTGGCGCCGGTCAGCACCGACGGCATGCGGCCATGCACGCTGTTGAAGCCGTGCGACTTGCCGAGGAAATAGGTCGGCGTCTTCGACGAGCAGCCGATCCCGGAAAGCTTGGCGATCTTATGCGGCGGCAGGCTCAACTCAAAGCAAGCCTGGATGATCGCAGCGCTGATCGAATCGTGGCCGCAGCCGGCGCACAGGGTCGAAACCGCGCCCTCGTAATCGCGACGAGTGTAGCCGAGTGCGTTGGTCGGCAGCTTCGGGTGGTGCAGGCGGGGCTTGGTGATATAGGTCATCTGGACCTCATGGGGAAATATTCAGCGCAGTGGCATCGCGAGGTTGCTTCGCTTTGCTCGCAATGACAGCAAAAACAAGCAACGCCGATGTCATTGCGAGGAGCGGAGCGACGAAGCAATCTCGTGGCATTTTACGGCAAGGCTTTCCGCAGCGGGGCGAGGGTCACGACATCGAGCATATCGGCGATCGCCTTGACGATGAAGCGCGCGGTGATCGGCGTGCCGTCGTAGTGCAGGATCGGCACGAGCCGCGCCAGGTCGATTTCGCCGTCGATCGCCAACAGCGTGCGCAATTGCGCGTCGCGGTTCTGCTCGACGACAAAGACGCGGTCGTGCGCGGCGACAAAATCGAAGACGTCGTCATGGAACGGGTAGGCCCGCACCCGCAACGTGTCGAGGTGGATGCCGCGTTCCTCGAGCGCTTCGAGCGCCTCGGTCATCGCCGCCGAGGTCGAGCCGAAATAAACGGCCCCGTAGCGGGTCGGCTCGCGCGCCGCCCGCTCGATCGGCCGCGGCACCAGACGCTTGGCGGTGTCGAATTTGTGTAAGAGGCGCTGCATGTTGTCAACGTAGTCCGGCCCCTCCTCGGAATAGCGCGCGTAGCGGTCCTTGGTCGTGCCGCGGGTGAAAAAGGCACCGCGCGTCGGGTGCGCGCCGGGCAGAGTGCGATAGGGGATGCCGTCGCCGTCGACATCGAGGTAGCGGCCAAACTCGACCCCGGCGTCGAGCTGTTCGGCGGTCATGACCTTGCCGCGGTCGTAACCCCGGTTTTGGTCCCAGGCCAACGGCTCGACGAGCCAGTCGTTCATGCCGATGTCGAGGTCGAGCATGACAAAAACCGGGGTCTGCAACCGATCCGCCAGATCGAACGCCTCGGCGGCAAAGGCGAAGGCTTCGCGCGGATCCTCGGGGAACAGCAGCACATGCTTGGTGTCGCCGTGCGAGGCGTGGGCGCAGGACAGGATGTCGGCCTGCTGGGTGCGGGTCGGCATGCCGGTTGACGGGCTGCCGCGCTGCACGTCGAAGATCACCGCCGGGATCTCGGCGAAATAGGCGAGGCCGATGAACTCCTGCATCAACGAGATGCCCGGCCCCGAGGTCGCGGTAAAGGCGCGCGCGCCATTCCAGGCGGCACCGATGACCATACCGATCGAGGACAGCTCGTCCTCGGCCTGGATGATCGCGTACCGGTGCTTTTTGGTCTCGGGGTCGACGCGATAACGACGGCAATGGTTGGCGAACGCCTCGGCGAGCGAGGAGGAGGGGGTGATCGGATACCACGCCGCGACCGTCGCCCCGCCATAAACCGCACCCAGTGCGGCGGCGTCGTTGCCGGTGATGAAAATCCTGTCGCCGACCTTGTCGGAGCGCTGCAAGCGCAGCCGGATCGGGCATTCGTGCTCGTTCAAAGCCCATTCGCGGCCGAGATCGAGCGCACGCAGATTGGGCCTGATCAAGGTGTCCTTGCCGCGGAATTGCTCGGAGATCAGCTTCTCGATCGCCGCCACATCCATGTTCAGCAACGCCGACAGGGCGCCCAAGTAAATAATGTTTTTGAACAACTGGCGCTGCCGGGGGTCGTTGTACTCGCGGTTGCAAATCGACGTCAGCGGCGCGCCGATGACACTGACGTCGTCGCGAAACTTCGAGGGCGGCATCGGTTTGGTCGAGTCATAAAACAAATAGCCGCCGGGCTCGATCTCGGCCAGATCCTCGTCCCAGGTCTGCGGGTTCATCGCGACCATTATGTCGACGCCGCCGCGGCGGCCGAGATGGCCTTTTTCGCTGATCCGCACTTCGTACCAGGTTGGCAGGCCCTGGATGTTCGACGGAAAGATGTTGCGCGAGCTCGCCGGGATTCCCATGCGCAAGACGGATTTGGCGAACAGCGCGTTGGCGCTGGCCGAGCCCGATCCGTTGACGTTGGCGAATTTGACGACGAAGTCGTTGACGCTTTCGATGCTGGGTCGGCTCGATCCGTCCACGTTCATTCCTCTGGAATTTCGGTGCGGGCTGGTCCCACTGAACAACTCGCGGTCGCCGCGGCCGGGCTCGTCCCGGCCATCCACGTCCTTCTTCGGTGCGAATACGACAGGCGCAAGACCGTGGATGCCCGGATCGAGTCCGGGCAAGGGGGATGATAAAACAGGGGAAAACTCACTGGTTTTCCAGCGGCCTCAAAACGCGCACTTCACTGGGCGCGGCAGGCAGGGCCGGCCTCGGCCATCTCGAGCAGGAATTTGCCCATGTCCCAGGCGCCGGTCGGGCAGCGCTCGGCGCACAGCCCGCAATGCAGGCAGACATCCTCGTCCTTGACCATGATCCGCCCGGTTTTCAGCGAATCGCCGACATAGAGGTCCTGCTCGCGGTTCAGCGCCGGCGCCATCAGCCGCTGGCGCAGCTCGTCTTCGGTGCCGTCGTCGGTGAAGGTAATGCAGTCCATCGGGCAGATGTCGACGCAGGCGTCGCATTCGATGCACAACTGGCCGGTAAACACCGTCTGGACGTCGCAATTCAGACAGCGCTCGGCTTCGAGGTAGCCAAGCTTTTCGTCATAACCCAGCTCGACCTCGACCCGGATATCGGCCAGCGCCACGGCAGTGTCGCGCAACGGCACCCGATAGCGCAGATCGTTTGAAATATCGTTGTCGTAGCTCCATTCATGGATGCCCATTTTCTGGCTGACCAAGGTCACGCCGGGCGGCGGTCGGTCGCGGACATCCTCGCCATGGCACGATTTGTCGATCGAGATCGCGGCGTCATGGCCGTGGGCAACGGCCCAGATGATGTTTTTCGGCCCAAAGGCGGCGTCCCCGCCGAAAAAGACGTGGGGCAGCGTCGATTGCATCGTTTTGGGATCGACCTTGGGCATGTCCCAGCGGTCGAATTCGATGCCGATGTCGCGCTCGATCCACGGAAAGGCGTTTTCCTGGCCGACCGCGACCAGCACGTCGTCGCAAAGGATGTGAATGTCGGGATCGCCGGTCGGGACCAGGTTGCGGCGACCGTGGGAATCGTATTCGGCCTTGACCTTTTCGAACAAAACCCCGGTCAGATCGCCGCGGTCGTGAGTGAATTCTTTCGGAACCAGCCAGTTGAGGATCGGGATGCCTTCGTGGCTCGCATCCTCTTTTTCCCAGGGCGACGCCTTCATCTCCTCAAAGCCGCTGCGCACGACAACGGTGACCTCTTCGCCGCCGAGCCGGCGCGAGGAGCGGCAGCAATCCATCGCGGTGTTGCCGCCGCCGAGCACGACGACGCGCCGGCCGATCTTGTCGACATGGCCGAACGAGACGCTCGACAGCCAATCGATGCCGATATGGATGTTGGCCGCCGCCTCGTTGCGGCCCGGGATGTCGAGATCGCGCCCGCGCGGCGCGCCGCAGCCGACAAAAACCGCGTCCCAATCCTCGGCGAGCAACATCTTCAGGCTGCGCACCGGCTCGCCGAACCGGGTCTCGACACCCATGTCGAGGATCAGCTCGACCTCTTCGTCGGTCACGGTTTCGGGTAGGCGGAAACGCGGGATCTGGGTGCGCATCATGCCGCCGCCCTTGGCGTCGCCGTCGAACATCACGCAGTCATAGCCGAGGGGCATCAGATCGCGGGCGACGGTCAGTGAGGCCGGGCCGGCGCCAACCAGCGCGATCCGCTTGCCGTTTTTCTCGCGCGGGATATGCGGCAGGAACGAGCGGATGTCGCCCTTGTTGTCGGCGGCAACGCGTTTCAGCCGGCAGATCGCCACCGGCTCGTTCTCGACCCGACCGCGGCGGCAGGCGGGCTCGCACGGACGGTCGCAGGTCCGGCCGAGGATGCCGGGGAAGACGTTCGAGTTCCAATTGACCATATACGCGTCCGTGTAGCGCCGATCGGCGATCATGCGGATGTATTCCGGCACCGGCGTGTGAGCGGGGCACGCCCATTGGCAATCGACGACTTTATGAAAATAGTCGGGGTTACGGATATCTGTCGGCTGCACTAGGGTCCTCCTGGCGGACGGGGCGTGGCCCCGGCCCGTCGTTATTCCCGCTGCTATCGCCTATCAGGCGCACCCAGCCGCCTCCGCCGCGAGCCTTGGGCGCGGCGGAGGCAGCGGCATCGAGGCAGTTTTATATTCGCGGCGAATTCCGCCGTCATCTTTTCCGTCGCCTGGGTACGGCATCTTTGCTCGATTTACCCCGATAGGGTAGGGCAGCTTGCTCCATCCGCGCAAGCGTCGCGAGGCAGGATCGATGTGGGACGCTTCTTCGCTGGTACCAGATCGCCACCTCATCCGGTCGTGCAACGCAGAATTGATCGGCCGTTTCGTCGCCGGTGGCCAAAGGCAGCGGCGGCCATCGTCCTAGCTCGTAGGGCAGCATCGAGGTAAACCAATATCGGATGGATGAATACGATTAGTTCGGTGACTTCATTGAGGCGGCCAGCCTCGCTATCGTGTCGCCGAGCTACGTGTGTTGTTTGGTCTTTTGGACCCTGACGAGCAGAAGGTTTAGCCATGGACCGATGTTCCCGCTTTGCCGTCGCGCTGACCGGCATCACTTTTCTCGTTGCGGCGTGCGCGGATTCTGAGGCGGGAGCACCGGGCAGGGACAGCCTTTTGGCCGA
>DATMKU010000229.1:0-2147 GCA_035570935.1 Allostellaceae bacterium | reverse complement strand
CGTGCCAAGCGGTCGAGCGCCGGCCACGGCGCCTCCGGGTTGACATGGTCGCGCGTCACCGGCGACACGCCGCCCCAGTCGTTGATCCCGGCCATGACCATTTCGGCGAGCCCGTCGGGATTGAGATTGGGCGGCGCTTGCAGGTTCATGTCGGACCCAAAGATCAGCCGGGCAACCGCGATCGTCCACAGATGGTCGGCAAGATCGGGCTCGGGCGCGCCGGCCATCCGCGTGCCCGGCTTGGCGCGGAAATTTTGGATGATGATTTCCTGGATGTGGCTGTAGCGATCGTTGAGGTCGCGCAACGCCAGCAGCGACTCGACCCGCTCGCGCCGGGTTTCGCCGATGCCGATCAGGATGCCCGAGGTAAACGGCACGCCCGCTTCGCCGGCGGCGCGGATCGTGTCGAGGCGCAGGGCCGGGTCCTTGTCGGGCGAGCCGAAATGCGGGCCGCCGCGCCGGCGCAGCCGCGGCGACGCGCTTTCGAGCATGATCCCTTGCGAGGCCGAGACTTGGCGCAGCGCATCGAGATCGGCGCGGCTCATGACGCCGGGGTTCAGATGCGGCAACAGCCCGGTCTCGCGCAACACCAGCCCCGCCATCTCGGCGAGGTAGGACAGCGTCGTCTCGTGTCCGAGCCGGTCCAGCGCCGCGCGCGCGGCGGCATAGCGCAGCTCGGGCTTGTCGCCCAGCGTGAACAGCGCTTCGTGGCAGCCGGCCTCGGCCCCGGCGCGGGCGATCGCCAGCACCGCTTCGGCATCGAGATAGATCGGCTCCCCTGGCCGCGGCGGGTGAGCGAAGGTGCAGTAGTGGCACACGTCACGGCACAGCTGGGTCAGCGGGATAAAGACTTTGGGCGAATAGGAGACGAGATCGCGGTGGCCTTGGTCGCGCAATTCGGCCGCGGCTTTCATCAGCGCCTCGAGATCGCCGATGTCGCTCTCGGCCAGCGCCAGCGCCTCGGCGGCGGCGAGCCGCTGCCCGGCCAAAGCCCGCGCCAAAATTCGGTCGGAGGTCATGTTCGCAATTCTCCTAGCGTCATGCCGAGGCGAGCCGCAGCAGCGGCAGCATAGCATTCTCGGCGAGGAGCGCCTGCGTCCGCGTCTGCGTCGGCCGGCGGGCGAAGGCGGCGAGGTCCTCGGGGTTGTCGATATCGAGTGCGATGCCCGGCATGCGCAGCACGGTCGGGCGGATGCCCCGCACCTCGGCGGCGCGCAGATGCGGGAAAAAGCTGTCGACGCCAAATCGCAGAGGCACCGCGTCGGGTGGCGACAGCAGGATCGCGTTCGAGCCGCCCTCGTCATGCGACGGGACGATCGTAAACGACGGCGCCGGGCGATGCGCGGCGACGACCTGGTCGATTTCGGCGGCGGTGACGAGCGGGATGTCGCCCGGCAGGGTCAGCATCCCGGTATGCCCTTCGGCCGCGAGCACTCGCGCCGCCGCGGCGACGGCGCCGGTATGCCCGTCGCGGGCGCCGCCTTCGAGGATGCGCGTGCCATAACCGAGCGCCAGCCGGCGCGCCTCCCGATCGACGGTGACGACGATCAGCCCGGCGAGACCCGAGGCGGCGCCAAGCGCCGCCAGCACGTCTTCGAGCATGGCGAGGGCCAATGCCTGACGCATCTTGCCACCGAGCAGCGGGGCGAGCCGTTCCTTGGCTCGGTCCCGTTCCTTGACCGGCACCACCGCCCAGAGATCCATCGTCAAAAGCCCGGACCCGCTGCCAGAACGACCCGCGCCAGCGCTTCGCGGTCGGCGAGCGTCTGCATCAACGCGCGCGTCGCGGTAACCGGCAAGTCTAAGCCGGTCACAGCGCCCGCATCCGCCTCGTCGATCACATAATGATCGAGAAGATCGCCGTAATGGCGGGCGACCGACGCGGCGCCGACCGGCAGGCCGAGCTCGGCCATCATCTTGGCGGTCGGGCCCTTGACCGCCTTGCCGCCGATCAGTGGCGACACCGCCACGACCGGCGACCGACATGAACGTAAGGCGTCGCGCAGGCCGGGCAGGCTCAGAATCGGATCGATGCTGATCAGCGGGTTCGACGGGCAGATCACGACCATGCGCAACTTGTCGTCGCCAAGCGCGGCCAGGAAATCGGGATGCGGCCGCGCCGAGGCGGCGCCGGCGAACGCGATCTC
>DATMKU010000228.1:0-15617 GCA_035570935.1 Allostellaceae bacterium | reverse complement strand
CCGGATCGTGCCGGTGCTCGCCTCGGCGGCGAAGGCTGCCTCGATCTCGCAGGCGATCGTCTGGCGGGTCGCCTCGGCGGGCTGCTTTTCTTCGATCAGGCGCGCTGTCGGTCCCATCGCCAGCGCCTGGCGCGCTTCTTCGTCGGGGCTGCCGCCGATGATCGTCGGGTGGGCGCGATCGACCGCGATCTCGGCGAACCCGGCCGCGGCGAGAAAGCCGCGGATATAGTCGGGGTCGGCAAGAGCGAGCGGCCCCGGCTCGTGCGCCGGCCGCGGCGCCGGCGGCCCCAAGTGGCGCACCGCGACGTCGTGGGCAATCAGCCAGTGGCGGTTCTCCGCAAGCGGCCCCCAGCAGGCAAAGACGAGACGTCCGCCAGGCTTCAGCGCGCCGCCGATGTTGCGAAAGGCCGCCGCCGGATCGGCAAAAAACATGACCCCCATCCGCGAGGTGGCAAGATCAAAGCCGCCCGGCTCGAATGCAAACACCTGCGCGTCGCCGAGCAGCAACGTGACATTGCGCAGGCCGCGCTCGCCGACGCGCTGCCGGGTCGCCGTGAGCATCGGCTCGGAGATATCGACGGCGACGACGCGGCCGCGCTCGCCGACCGCCGCCGCGAGCGGCAGGGTCAGGGCGCCGGTGCCGCAGCCGATTTCGACGACGCTCTCGCCGCCGGCGAGGTCGAGGCGCGCGAGCAACAGCGCCAGGCTTTCCTGGTTGCGCCGCTCGCGCAATCCCGGCTCGGCCGCCCAGCGCGGCCCCGCGACCGTATTCCAATAGCGGCGCTGCGCCGCGTTTGCGTCGAGAGCTTCCCCAGCCATGTAGCGCGATCCTCCCGTCTTGGCCCCGAATTGCACCGATCCTAGCGCGGCCGTGTGCACCGCGGCCAGCGCATCGGGCTGATCCGGGAGCGCCGTCCCAGCGAAATGTCGCCGAAACCGCCGCCAGCCCAGATCATTTCGAGCCGTTCTCAACTCCCCCGCGCGTACCCGGCAGCGCTTTTGCCGGCGCGGCGGCCGAAGACGAGGCCGGACATCAGCCCGGTGCCGCTTGCGTAATTGTGGTAGAAGAGCCCGCCGACCATTTCGCCCGCGGCAAACAGGCCGGGGATCGGGTGGCCGGTGGTGTCTTCGACCTGCGCGTCGTTGGAAATCTTGAGCCCGCCGAAGGTGAAGGTGATGCCGGTCGTCACCGCATAGGCCTCGTAGGGCGGGGCATCGAGACGCTGCGCCCAATTGGTCTTGTCGATCGCGAGGCCGGTCGTCGAGAGCCCGTCGCGAATATTGGGGTTGAACGGCATCTCGGGCCGCGGAGCGGCGTTGAACGCGCGCACGGTTGCAAGAAAGCGCGCCGGATCGACGCCTTCGAGGCGCGGCGCCAACGCTTCGAAACTCTCGGCCTTTTCCTTGGTGATGCGTGGGATGCGGTATTCCTCGCGCAACAAATGGACCACCTTTTGGTCGAAAATTTGCCAGGCGAACATGCCTGGCTGGTTCAGCAATTCGCCGCCGTATTTGGCATAGGTGTAGCTGTGGAAATCGAGGCCTTCGTCCAAAAAGCGCTCGCCCTTCGCGTTGACGACGATGCCGAACGGGTAGTTGTGTTTCTGGAACCGGTCGCCGACATCGAGATCGCCAAAGGGCGGCGCGTTCAGATCCCAGGCGACGGCATGCGCGCCCGACCAATGGCCGTGCACCGCCGCACCCAGATCGAGCGCCATCTTCAGCCCTTGGCCGGTGTTGAAACGCGAGCCGCGCACCTTGGCGAGGTCCCAATTGGGCCCGAGATACCGCGCCCGCATCTCGGCATTGGCCTCGAACCCGCCTGACGCCAGCACCACCGCTTTCGCCGGCAGGTCGCGCAACCGCCCCCGATGGCGCACCCGCACGCCCTCGACCCCGCTGTCGCCGGTCAACAGTGCCACCGCCGGCGTCTCGTACAAGACCGCGATGCCGTCGCGCGCGGCGCGGGCATGCAACGCCTTCACCAGCTCCTTGCCGCCGCCCCAGATATGGCAGGCGAGCCCGCCCCAGAATTTGAACTTGCCGTCGACACGAAACGCCTGGCGGCCGAGCCCCAATTGAAAGCGGACACCCTTTTCGCGCATCCACAGAGCGGCACCGAAGCTGCCGCGGATCAGGATCTCGGTCAGATCGGGGTCGCAACGATATTGGGTCAGCCGGCCCATGTCGTCGAAATACTGCTCCTCGGTGTACGTGCCGAAATCGACGTCGCGCAATTCGGTCTCGTTCATGTCGGGGATCAGCCGGCTCAAATCCTCGCCGCCGTGGTAGACGACGCGAAAAGCGCCGCCGGTAAAGGCGGAGTTGCCGCCGCGCTGGTCCTCGGGGGCGATTTCGAGCATCAGCACCGCGGCACCGTTCTCGCGCGCCGACAGCGCCGCGCAGGTCGCCGCATTGCCGGCCCCGACGACGATCACATCGAACACCCTGCGGTCAAAGATTTCGTTGGCGTCGATGGTCATGGCCCGCTCCTCCCGCCGGTCTTATGCGCTCGCCGAGCCTCGCACCCGCGTCGGGTAGAGGTCAACCGGGCCGCAAGCCGCTCGCCGCGCGCGGGCGGAGCGGTTAACCTCGGTCGGCAACCATCGGCGGAAGGAATTCGTGGCCGAACGTCAGCAGCAGCGCGCGATGGCCGGCGGCGCGCGGATCGGCCTCATGGCGATTTTTGCCGCGTTTTTCCGGCTCGGGGTGACGAGTTTCGGCGGCGGCACCGCGGCTTGGCTCTATCGCGCGATTGTGCAGCGCCGGCACTGGGTCGATGACCAGGCTTACCTGGTGGATGTCGGGCTCAGCCGGGTTTTGCCGGGCTCGGCCGGGGTCAATCTGACGGTCCAGGTCGGGCAGCGGCTGCGCGGCGGCTGGGGCGCGTTGGCGGCGGTGTTCGGGCTGTTGTCGGGGCCGCTGTTTATCGTCGTCGGATTGGCCGCGGGATTTGCCCGGATTGCCGGCAGCCCGGTGGCGCACGCCTTTCTTGACGGGGTGGCCGGGTCTGCAATCGGGCTCACTTTCGCGACCGGGCTGGTGCTGGTGCCGCGCGGCCGCACCGAGATCGGCCAGATCATGATCACGATCGCGACCGTGGTCGCGATCGGGGTGCTGCGCTGGCCGATGCTGCCGGTCATCCTGTGCCTGGCGCCGGTCGGGATCGGCTTGGCGCTGGTGCAACGGCCGGGGCGCGGCTGACATGCCCGGCGACTGGCGGGTCCTGCTGGCGCTGATCTTCGTCTTTGGCCCATTGTCGTTGTTTTCGATCGGCGGCGGCGCTTCGCTGTTGGCCGAGATCGAGCATCAGTCGGTCGCGGTCCACCATTGGACGACGCACCGCGAATTCGCCGATCTATTCGCGATCTCGCGCGCCGCACCCGGCCCCGGCACGATGCTGTCCACCTTGATCGGGTGGCATGTCGCGGGCTGGCCCGGCGCGCTCGCTGCGACGGTGGCGCTCTATCTGCCGTCGTCGCTCTTGGTCTTTGGCGCGTCGCGGCTGTGGGGCCGCTGGCGCGGCTCGGTTTGGCATGGCGCCATCGAGCGCGGCCTTTCGCCGATCGCCGCCGGGCTGATGCTGGCGGGCGGGCTCGCGGTGCTGCAGGCGGCGGGGGGTGCGGCGGTGTGGGCCGCGGCGGCGGTCGCGACCGGTGTGTTGTTGCGCTGGCCGCGGCTCAACCCGCTGATCCTGTTCGGCGCCAGCGGCGTATTGTTCGCCGTCGCCGCTCTGTTTGGCCGATGAGCGATTGGAGACAAGATGTGACGCACGAACTGCCGGACAACCTGTGGGAGCGGCTGGCGGTCGATTGCCCCGACGCGGTCGTTTTTTCCGACCGCGAGGGCAAGATCCGGTTCTGGAACCCGTCGGCGACGCGGATATTCGGTTTCGCCGAGACCGAGGCGCTGGACCAAACCCTCGACCTGATCGTTCCCGAAAATCTGCGCGCCCGCCATTGGGCGGGCTACGACCGCGTCATGGGCGGCGGCGAGAGCCATTATGGGCCGGGCGACCTGCTGTCGGTACCGGCGATACGGAAGGACGGGACGCGGATTTCGATCGAATTTACCGTGCTGCCGATTCGCGACGCCGCCGGTGCAATGCTCGGGATCGCCGCCTTTTTGCGCGATGTCACCGCCCGCTTCGAGGAGCTGCGCGCCTTGCGGCGCGAGCTTGCGATGCTGAAGGCGCCGGCAACGACGCCCGAATGACCGGCGATCCTCTTTTCTGTTATGATCCGATCGACGTCCGCGACAATTGCGGTGCGTCTCAGGGAGGATCGGTCATGGCGATTTACATGTGGCAAGGAGCCTACACATCGGAAGCGTGGGCCGCTCAGCTCAAGAACCCGCAAAACCGCATCGAGACCGCAGCCCGCCCCGCGTGCGAGGCAGCCGGCGGCAGGCTGATCGGCGGCTGGTATTCGTTCGGCGAGTATGACGTCGTGATCGTCGCCGATGTGCCGAACAACCAGAGCATGTCAGCGGTCGCCATGGCGGTCGGGTCCGGCGGCCACCTTAAGGCCAGCAAGACGACAGTTTTGATGACCGGGACGGAAGGCGTCGAAGCGATGCGGCAGGCGGGCTCCGTCGCCGCGGCGTTTACGCCCGCCCGGTAGGCGCGGCAGCACGCCGCGCCGGGTGTGGGCGGGGTCCGTCGCTTTCCTCGCTCTAGAACGTCGCGCCCGACCCCAGCCAGTGGCGCACGATCTCCTCGCCGGTGGCGAACCACACGCCGTCATGCGCGCGGATATAGCCGAGCGCCCGATCGAGGCCGGCGATGCGATGGGGAACGCCGATCAGGTAGGGGTGCAGGCAGATCGCCATGACCCGGCCGGATTGGGCGCCCTCGGCGTAGAGCGTGTCGAATTGGCGGCGGATCGCCAGCTCGAACTCGTCGACCGTGCCATTGCGATAGCCGATAAACGGCGCGTCGTTGATCTCGTACGAATACGGGATCGAAACCAGCGGCTTGCCGCCGATGTCCATCATATAGGGCTGGTCGTCGTTGACCCAGTCGGCGACGTAGAGACAGCCCTCATCGGCGAGAAAGTCGAGCGTGTGCCAGGTCTCGGCCAACCCGCTGCCGAGCCAGCCGAGCGGTTTCCGGCCGGTCAGCTCGGCGATGCGAGAGAGCGTGAGGCGGATCGTTTCGCGCTCCTCATCGGGGCTCAGTGCGTCGAGCCAGACGCTGTTGGTCTGGTTATGGCCGAGGATTTCCCAGCCGAGCTCGACCGCGGCGCGGACGATCTGCGGGTGATGGTCGCAAATGTCGCTGTTGAGGGTCGGGCTGGCGCGCATACCGTGCTTTTCCAGCACATCCATGATCCGCCAGATGCCGACCCGGTTGCCGTAGTCGCGCTGGGCCCAGGCGCGCACCGAGGGCGGCTTGCCGGCAGGTGCGCCGGGGTTTGGCGGGACGCCGCGGGTCAACGGAAAAAATTCGATATTGGGAATGACCCAGACCGCGAGCCGCGCGCCGTCGGGCCAGTCGAGCTTGGGCCGGTCTTTGATCGGAACATAGGGAAAGGGCCCGTAATCCCGTGGCTGCATTGCGCTATCCTCCGGAACGATGACTTCGATCATCTTGCCAAAGATCGCCCCCGGCATCACCACCCGTTGGCAGCGCTTCGACGAATTATCGGCGCCGGCGCTGTACGAGTTGCTGCGTTTCCGCCAGCAGATTTTTGTCGTCGAGCAGCGCTCGCCCTATCCCGATCTCGACGGCCTCGATCAGCGGGCAGCGCATCTGCTGCTGCGCAACGGGGGCGATCTCGCCGGCTGTTTGCGGCTGCTGCCGCGGGTCGAGATCACATTGCCGATTCGGATTGGCCGTGTTGCGATCGCTGCCGGGCATCGCCGGCGTGGGCTGGGGCGCAAGCTGATGGTCGAGGCGCTGTCGTTTTGCGGCCAGCATTATTCCGGGCAGCCGATCGGCCTCAGCGCTCAGCTTCACCTCGCGCGATTTTATGAAAGCATCGGCTTCATCACGGTCGGCCAGCCTTATGAAGATTTCGGCGTCGCACATGTCGAGATGGAACATTCCGAGCTTGCCTAATTTTGTAAATTCGACTAAAGCTTACATAAAGCTTAAGACGGGATGCGGAGAATGGTTGACGAGGCGAAATTACACCAATTCGTCGGGCAGATGCTTTCGGATCTGGGCGGTGCGGCGAGCGTCGCGCTGGTGCGGATCGGCGATGCGCTCGGTCTCTATAAGACCATGTATGAGCGCGGCCCGCTGACGTCGGGCGAGCTAGCCGCCGCAGTTGGAGTGCACGAGCGCTACCTGCGCGAGTGGCTGTCGCATCAGGCCGCCTCGAACTATGTCAGCTACGAGCCGGCGACGCAGAAATTCACGCTCCCGCCGGAGCAGGCCATGGTGTTCGCGATCGAGGACAGTCCGGTCTTTATGCCCGGCGCCTTCGACTCCATGGCCTCGCTCCTCGACAACCAACCAAAGGTCGAGCCGGCGTTCAAAACCGGCGAGGGGGTGGCCTGGGGCGATCAAGCGATGTGCCTATTTTGCGCGGTGGCGCGGTTCTTTCGTCCCGGCTATCACAACAACCTGGTCAGCAGCTGGCTGCCGTCGCTCGACGGGGTCGTCGCCAAATTGGAAAAGGGCGCCAAAGTCGCCGATGTCGGCTGCGGTCATGGGGTCTCGACCGTGATGATGGCGCAGGCTTTCCCGAATTCGCGGTTCGTCGGCTACGATTTCCACCCGAGCTCGATCGAGCACGCGCAGGCCCATGCGCGCGAGCACGGCGTCACAGCGAACACCCGGTTCGAAGTCGGGACGGCAAAGGACTATGCTGAACAAGAGCTTGATCTGGTCGCGTTTTTCGATTGCCTGCACGACATGGGCGACCCCGCAGGCGCCGCCGCGCATGTGCGGCAGTCGTTAAAGCCCGACGGCGCGTGGATGATCGTCGAGCCGATCGCCGGCGACCGGCTCGAAGACAATCTGAACCCGATCGGCCGGATTTATTACGCCGCCTCGACAATGGTGTGCGTGCCGACCTCGCTGGCGCAGGAAGGGGGTGCGGCGCTCGGCGCGCAAGCCGGCGAAGCCAAGCTGCGCGAGGTCATCACCGCCGGCGGTTTCCGCAATGTCCGCCGCGCCACCGAGACGCCGTTCAACATGATCCTCGAAGCGCGGCCGTAGCGACGCTACCCGCCGGCCTCACGCCGGGACCGGTTCGGCGAGCGGGACGCGGGCGACCGTGTGGGCTTGCAGGGCAGGGAGGACGTCGCGGGCGAAGCGGTGGATCTGCTCGATGAACATCTCGTGCGGCAAGACCCCGCGGTTGAGGCTGATTTGGACGGTGTCGGCACCGGCACTGTCGGCGGCCTCGATGATCCGCCGCGTCACTTCCTCGGGCGCGCCCCACGGCATTTCTTCGGCCTGGCGCTCGATATCGGCCATCGTCAGGTTGCGAAAGTCCTCGCGCGCGAACTGCGCGGCGCGCCGGTTCTCCGGGCTGACGTAATCGGTCGAGGTAGCGGTCGAGTAGCCGGTCTCGCGCAGCCGCTCGGTTTCGGTAAAGTTGCCGTGGCTGAACAATGTACGGTTGAAATAGAGGTGATGGGGCCCCATCTCGCGCACCGCTTCGGCCTTGCTGGGTGCCACATAGGCGCTGATGCCGAGCGACAGATGGCCGGGCGTGATATGGTGCCCGGCGCGCTCCAGGCAGCGCGCGTAATGGCGGATGATATCGTCGCGCAATCCGCGCGAGCGGCCGAGGCCGGGGGTGATCGGAAGGTCGTGTCGGGCGGCAAACTCGATCGATTCCTTGCTGCCGACGACCGGCATCCAGATCGGCGGGCGCGGTTGCTGCAACGGGCGCGGCCACAACGCCACATCCGAGTAATTCCAAAAGCGGCCGCGATACGAAAAGATTTCCTCGCTCCAGGCGCGGGTGATGATGTCGAACGCCTCTTCGAAGCGGGCGCGCGAGTCGGCGAGCGGCACGTTGTGGACCTGGTATTCGCGCGGAATGCCGCGGGCAAAGCCCGAGATCAGCCGGCCGTTCGACATGCAGTCGAGCATCGCCAGCTCCTCGGCAAGGCGAAGCGGCTCGTGCAACGGCAACAGGTTGCCGTAGATCAGCAGTTTTAGGTTTTTGGTGCGCTGCGCCGCGGCCGCGGCGAGCAGGTTCGGCGAATTCATCAACCCGTAGGGCGAGCAGTGATGCTCGTTGAAGCCGACGCCATCATAGCCGAGCCGGTCGAGCTCCTCCCAGGCGGCGAGATGCTCGGCGTAGGTGCGCGCCGCGACCTCGGGCGTGAAATGCTCCCTCGCCAGCGGATAGGGCAGCTCATTCCCGATTTTGAGATGGTCGAGCCGCTCGCCATAGGCCAACAGGTCAAAGACAAAAACTTTCATCGGATCACCTCACCGCGCGCCATCAGCCTAGGGCCGGCCCGATGCTGGTTCAACCGGATTGACGGCGCCCTCGGGTGTCCACAAAGCCGGCAAGAATGGCCGCGAAGACATTTCGCCGCGTCCGTGCCGGTGTGGTTTGCTTGGCCGTCATCGCCCCTGATGTCTGGCGTTTTCCGTTGGATAACAGGGGTCGATGACGGTTTACGGTCCCTTCCAACATATAGCACTCGCAAAACTGTAACATACCACGGCTAGAACACCCCCGGTTAGACCATACCGGAGGAGAGTGTGGCTACGGACGCGAGCGTTTTTTTCGCACTTTGGCGGCAAAAACCTTTGCGGATCGCCGCGGCCAATCCCGGCGGCTGGCGCCTTGCGGTTGCGATTGCCGCCCGGGCGTTCGACCGCGGGCGCGCGGCATGAGCCGGACCCTGCGCATGCGCCGTTACCGCACGATCTGGATTTCCGACGTGCATCTCGGCACCCGTGGCTGCAAGGCCGAATTTCTCCTCGATTTTCTGCGGCACAACGATGCCGACACGATCTATCTCGTCGGCGACATCATCGACGGCTGGCGGCTCAAGAAATCCTGGTATTGGCCCCAGACCCACAATGACGTCGTCCAAAAGCTGTTGCGCATGGTGCGCAAGGGGACCCGCGCTGTCTACATCCCCGGGAACCACGACGAGTGGCTGCGCGATTACACCGAGCTGCAATTCGGCGGCGTCGAAATCCTCGACGAGGCGATTCACGTCACCGCCGACGGGCGCCGGCTGTTGGTAATGCACGGCGACGCGTTCGATGCGGTCGTCACCCATGCCCGTTGGCTCGCCCTGCTCGGCGACGGCGCCTATACCATGACCTTGTGGCTCAACCGCCATTTCAATACGGCGCGGCGGCGGCTTGGCTATCCTTATTGGTCGCTGTCGGCCTATCTCAAGCGGCGCGTCAAAAACGCGGTGCAATACATCGTCTCGTTTGGCGACGCGATCGCCGACGAAGCCCGTCGCCGCGGCGCCGACGGCGTCGTCTGCGGCCATATCCACCACGCCGAGATCCGCGATTTCGGTGGTGTGCTCTATTGCAACAGCGGCGATTGGGTCGAGAGCTGCACGGCCCTCGTGGAGCATTTCGAGGGAAGGCTGGAGCTGGTGAGCTGGATCGTTCAGCGCTCGTTCGATCCGCTCGGGATCGAGATGGCGTCGGGGTTCGAGCAAGAGGAAGACGTGCTCGAAACCGTCGAGGAGCCTTTTTGACAAGGGCGTCGGGAACGAGCGGGGAGGAGCGATGTCGGAACTGACGGTGAGTTTTGTCGTGCCCGCCTATAACGAGGAGGCGCTGATCGCCTCCTCCCTGCACGCGATTTTGGCGGAAACCTCGCGCGTCGGATGCGGCGCCGAAATCATCGTCGTCGACAACAACAGCACCGACGATACGCGTCGGATCGCCTCGGCGATCCCGGGCGTGACGATTGTCGACGAACCGCAGCGAGGATTGGTGCAAGCGCGCCGGGCAGGTTGCCGCGCCGCCAGCGGTCAACTGATCGCCAACATCGACGCCGACACGATGATCCCACCGGGATGGCTCGATACGGTGCTCGCCGCTTTCGCCCGCCACCCCGATCTGGCAGCGCTGAGCGGGCCGTTTGTTCATTATGACCTGTCGAAAACGACGCGGGTCATCGTCGCGATTTTTTATCGGTTCGCCTTTGTCAGCTATCTGCTGGTGCGGTTTGTCCTGCGCGCCGGCTCGATGATGCAAGGCGGCAATTTCGTCGTCCGCAAAAGCACCCTCGACGCCGCCGACGCGTTCAATCCCAATTTCAGCTTCTACGGCGAAGACACCGAATTGGCGCGGCGATTGAGCAAAGTCGGCGCGGTCAAATTCTCGTTCGCGCTGCCGGCATTTTCATCCGGGCGGCGGCTCGCCGCCGAGGGGCTGTGCCGGGTAGCCTTTCAGTACAGCATCAACTATCTGTGGACGGTGCTGTTCAAGCAGCCGTTTACCTTGAATTGGCTCGATTTCCGGCACCCTGCGGTCGCGGCCGACGACGCCTCGCTCGCCGCTGCGGCGCCGGTCCCCGGCGAGCCGCCGCGTCCCTAGCCGCGTCCCGGCGCCCGACCTATCGGCCGAGAGACCGTGAGAATAGCCTTGGTCACCGACGCGTGGGCGCCACAGGTCAACGGCGTCGTGCGGACGTTGTCGGCATTGGCGGACGGGCTCTCAGCCGCCGGCCACAATGTCAAGGCGGTGAACCCCGATCGGTTTCGCACTGTGCCCTGCCCGACCGATTCCGCGATCCGGCTCGCGGTCGGCGCGCGGCGCAGCTTGCCGCGGCTGCTCGACGGGTTTGCGCCCGACACGATCCATATTGCGACCGAAGGGCCGCTCGGCCTCGCCGCGCGCGCCTACTGCGTTTCTCGGCGGCGATGTTTCACCACCTCCTTTCACACCAAATTTCCCGAATATCTGCGCGCGCGGCTGGGGGTTCCCGTGTCCTGGGGTTATGCCGCCCTGCGCTGGTTTCACGCGCGCTCGAGCGCCGTCATGGTCGCGACCGAGACCGTCCGCGGCGAGCTTGTCCGACGGGGATTTCCGCGCCTCGTCCCGTGGACGCGCGGCGTCGATGCGAGCTTGTTCCGGCCCGGCCTCGCGCCGGCACTTGACCTGCCGCGACCTGTTTTTCTTTACGTCGGGCGGATCTCACCCGAAAAGAGTCTGCCCGATTTTCTCGATCTCGACTTGCCGGGCTCAAAGCTCGTCGTCGGCGACGGCCCGTTGCTGCCACGTCTTCGGCAACGCTACCCGCAGGTCCTTTTTGCCGGCCGTCAGGATGGCAGGGCGCTCGTTCGACACTATGCCTCGGCCGATGTGTTCGTCTTGCCGAGCCGGACCGAAACGTTCGGTCTCGTGTTGCTGGAGGCGCTCGCCTGCGGGCTCCCGGTCGCGGCGTTGCCGGTGCCGGGGCCACTCGACGTGATCGGCAGCGGCCCGGCCGGCGTCCTCGATCATGACCTGCGCGCGGTGGCGCTTGCCGCGCTCGCGATCCCGCGCGAATTGTGCCGCGCGCAAGCTCTGCGCTTTACGTGGCGCGCCTGCATCGACCAATTTCTCTCGAACGTCGTTACTTCGACGCGCCGCACCCCGGTCGATTTCGCGCACGGTTTGCGCGAGGATTTAAGCCTTTGACGATTTCCGACCAGGCGGCGGATCGATCACGGGATCGGGGCTAATCCGGCGAGGTGGCGGCGCGCGGCTCGGAGGCTGGGGGCGAGGGTTTAACGGGCGCCGGTTTGGCGACGGTGTCATCGGGCGACGCGGCCACCGCGACCGGCGGAGGCGGCAGATTGCGCCAATCGATCAGATTGAGGACGCAAGCCAAATTTAACACGACGAGAGATACCGCGACAAACAACAGCAGCGGGTTCATCGCCCGCGAAACCCGGTCGAGCCGCTCGATCGTCTGGCCCAAGTAATTATCTTCTCGAGAAGAAAGCCGTCGCACGCTCACCGCCTTTTTCGCCGCAGTTCAAGACCGGGTGCCCAACCATCGAGCTTCGCACAGCAGCCCCAAAGCGATCACGGCCGGGCGACGCCGATGCAGTCCAGGATATAGCGCCGGGCGCGCAACAATACCTGAGCTTTTCAAGCAATTCCGGCATGCGCCCGCGGGAAGGGTGGACCTCGCTTTTGGTCCGCCGCCAGGTCCAGCCGCAAAGACGCCTGCGCGAATGGCGCGAAACCTGTAACTTCAAGCGATGCTGACGCTCTACCACAGCCGCGCCGGGCGCGGGGAACGGCCGGCCGACCTCGCCAGCGCGAACCTCGCGGCGAATGTCGCATGGCTCGATCTGCTCAACCCCGATCCCGACGAGGCTGCGTTTGTCACCCGCACCACCGGCCTCCACGTGCCGAGCATCGAGGATCTGAGCGAGATCGAAAGTTCGAGCCGCCTGCGCAATCAGAACGGCGCGATCTATCTGAGTGCGCCCTTGGTCTATCGCGCCGACGCGGACCAGCCGCTGACGACGCCGGTCGGTTTTGTGCTGACGCGTGAGCGGCTGATCACGGTGCGGTTCGAAGAGTTGACCCCGTTCAGCACGTTCATCAACCGCGACCTGGCGGCCGAGGCCGACCCCCTGACCAGCGCCGCGGTGTTTGCCGGGCTGATGGACGCGATCACCGACCGCCTCGCGGATATCCTCGAAACCATTGCCGGCGAGCTCGACGTGCTGTCGCACCGGCTGTTCCGCAGCCCGGTGACCGAGCCCGCCGGGCGGCGCCCGCCGGCGCGTGAGAGCGCCGATCTCAGGATCATCCTGCGCCGTATCGGCCACAGCGGCGATCTCGCCTCAAAGATCCGCGACAGTTTGCACGGGATCGGCCGCGTCGTTCCTTATGTTTCGACCCTCGCCGCCGACTGGCTTCCGCCGGAGGTCAAGCCGCGGCTCGACACGGTGCGCCAGGACGTGCTGTCGCTCGGCGATTACGACGCGCACATCGTCAACAAGGTTCAGCTGTTGCTCGACGCCACCCTCGGCCTGATCAATGTCGAACAGAACAATATCATCAAGGTGTTGACGATCGTCTCAGTGGTCGGTATCCCGCCGACCTTGATCGCCAGCATGTATGGGATGAATTTCAAGGGGATGCCAGAATTGGATTGGTCCTGGGGCTATCCCTACGGGCTCGCCATGATCGCGCTGAGCGCGATATTGCCGCTGGTCTGGTTCAAATGGCGCGGCTGGATCTGAGCCGCTGGCCGGCGCCCGATATAAAAACGCCCCCGGAAAGCGGGGGCGTCGTCGTTGCTGGAGCCCGCGAGGGCGGCCGCCTTTAAGGCTAAGCGGCCTGCTTTTGCTCGAGCACCTGCGGCTGGCCGCTGCCGATCTGGATCTTGCGCGGCTTCGCTTCCTCGGGCACCTCGTGAACGAGGTCGACATGCAGCATGCCATTGTCGAGGCTGGCGCCGACGATCTTGATGTGGTCGGCGAGGCTGAAGCGCCGTTCGAATGCGCGGCGGGCGATGCCGCGATGCAGATAACGGCCCTCGTCCTCGTCGGTTTTCGCCTTGCCGGTCACCAGCAGAGAATTCTCGTGCACGGTGACGTCGATCTCGTCGCGCGAAAACCCAGCCACCGCCATCGTCACGCGATAAGTCTCTTCGCCGGTCTTTTCGATGTTGTAGGGCGGGTAGGCGAGGGCGGCGCTATCGACGCGGCTCGCGGCGTCGACCAGGCGGGTCAGCCGGTCAAAGCCAATCGTCGAACGGAACAGCGGGGAAAAATCGAAACGGTCCATGACCACATTCTCCATCGAGCAACATGGGGTCGGCATCCGCAAGTAACGCCAGATGCCGGTTGGGTTAGCGTACAGTCCCGCAAGCGGCGGCTGCACACGAAATACATAGTACCGGGAAAAGCGGGGTCAAGGGGGCAAAGAACCGGACCGAGGCAGGACTTCGTCCATTCGCTCAGGGTTTGATGCCGAAGCCTTGGAACCGCTTGTTGAAGCGGGCGAGCTGCCCGCCGGTGTCGAGCAGGCGTTGCTGCCCGCCGGTCCAGGCGGGATGCGATTTCGAATCGATTTCGAGGCGCAGCGTGTCGCCCGCCTTGCCATAGGTCGATCGTGTCTGGTAGGTGGTCCCGTCGGTCATCACGATGGTGATTTCGTGATAATCGGGGTGAATTCCCTGCTTCATCCTGCCGCCCTCCACAGCGGGGCGGGCTTATACCGCAAGCCCGCCGCCGGGGCAACCGGCGGCGGCGAGTCTCGCATATGCACAATGGTGCGGCGGGCGTTTACCGCGCTTCGCCGTCGTTCTCTTTTGCGTTAGCGGTTGGTTCCGCTGCCCGAGCCGAGATGCCCGCCGGTGACCGGCGACGTCGAACTGCCCGAGCCGGTGTCCGCATTTTCCAGATTGTAGGCCTGCGCCTGCTGGAGCTGCTCTTTGGTCATGTCCAAAGTGAGCCGGTTGTTGTCGGTTTTGATCACGCTCAGCGGCACCGCGACATACTTCCCGCCCATACCGAGAAACGTCCCGACATCGACGATTGCATCCGTGACCCGGCCGTCCTTGTCGATGACCAGATCCTTGACCGAACCGATGTCGCGGTTCTGGATGTCGTAGACGGTGCTGCCGATCATCTTGCTTGCCCGAAACTGATCCGATCGAATCGTCGTCCCGGTCGGGTTTGTCGCTGTGGCGGCGCTCTCGTGCGTCGTGGTGCTGACCTGTGCATAGGCGAGCGGTGACGTCGCCATCAGGATCGCGGCAACGGCAGCCGTCAGGTTCGATTTCGTCACAAATTCCTCCTCATTTGAACTCAGACGTTTGCAGTAACGATGGCTGATTGCCCGAGGTTCCGACAGATTCGCCTAAACGACATGGAAAAGAAAAAGAAGTATGATGATCGGAATCGGAATACCAAGCAGCCAAAGCAAAATGCCTCTACCCATTTCGTCATTCCTCGCGAAAATACCGGACTCGTATAGCCGAGCCAGGTGCGCTATTTTTTGTTTATGATCTCGCGCGCGGCGTCCTTCGCCTTGCCAACCGCATTCTGTACCCGCCCTTCGGCCTTTTCGTCTTGGCCCTCGGCTTCGGTGCGCCGGTCACCTGTTGCCCGGCCAACGCCTTCTTTAATCGCGCCGGTCACCTTTTTGGCGCTTCCGGCAATGCGGTCCTTGTCCATTTCTCGGTTTCCTCTGTTAACTCGTCGGTCGAAAAACAAGCTGCGGCAACCCGGAGTTCCGAAAAACCTCGGCGACAGTCCGACAGGCCGCGCCGATGTCACGCTCGCGTGCCAAACGGCGGGGAGCCAATTCCCCGGGTGAATGTTAAAGTATCAGATTACCGCTTCGGGCCCGTCGGCGGCTATCCCCGGGGGTGCGGTCGGCAGGCGTCGCGGGAGCGGCACCGAACGCGGCGCCGGCGTTCGACAAGCATCCTTGGCCTAATCGCACTGGCTGCGGGGAGATAAATCTGAAATGGCCGATGTGCCGCCCGGCGCCGAGCGTGGCCGCAGCGATGACCAATCGCGCGGGGTCACGGGCATGCTGACTTTTCTGACTTTGACCCTCGTCGTCACGGCGCTTTATTTCGGCCGCGAAGTGCTCGTGCCCTTTGCGCTCGCGGTGCTGCTGAGCTTTATGCTGGCGCCCGCGGTTCATTGGCTGCGGCATCTGCGGGCGGGCCGGGTTGCCGCGGTCGCGGTCACTGTGCTCG
>DATMKU010000227.1:0-2126 GCA_035570935.1 Allostellaceae bacterium | reverse complement strand
CTGCGCCGTCGGCGACGCGTTCTGCCCGGCCGGCCCAGGGGCGAAGCCTGACCTGCCGCGCGCCAAGTTCACGATCGTCGACGACATCGACCCGTCGCTGAAAGACCGCTACGAGGCGTTTCTCGCCGCCAACGACATCGGGGTCGCCGGGATCGAGTTCATCGCCGACGCCGCCGGCACGGTCTATACTTACGACGTCAACACCAACACGAACTACAACCCCGATGCCGAGGCCCGCGCCGGCCGTTCCGGCATGGATACGCTCGCCCGCTATCTCGGCGCCGAACTCGCCCGTCTTTATCCCGGTCGCGAGGCGGCTGAATAACCGCTGGCACTGTCGGACAAGAGCGGTTCGGCTTTGTTAGGGCGTCTCCACATCAGACCTGTCGCGAAAGGCTGTCGATGCGCGCGACCGCGAAATTGCCGCGATCCGGGTTTAAGCTGACTTTGCAACAAGGAGAGGCGGCTGAAAGGCAAGCCCAGGACACTTCCCGATTATTTCCCGGTTATAGAAAATGAATTCCCGATTACACGGCAAAAGATTCCCGGTTATCGTGCTCGTTGAGTCGGAACTAACCCTTTGATCCGACTTGAAATTTGTAAGATTCGACAACACCGGCAGCGAAAAATTCCCGGTATTTTCCCGATTGCACGGGAATTTGCCCGCCGCGGCGGCGCGATTGCGGTGCGTCGGGTTAGGGTTGCCCTGGTTCGCGGGCGGCGAGGATTTCGATCGCACCGGACGAGAGCCGGAAGATCCGGCCCTGCGGGACCGGCAGGGTCAGTGCCGCGGCGCGCGGCAGGCCGGCGTAAAGCCCGCGGAGCATGCGGCTGACGAGCCCATGGGCGACGACGATGATTGGCGCGGCTTCGTCCTGCTCGTCGAGCCAGGCGCTGACGCGCCCGGCGAACGCGGCATAGCTCTCGCTGTCAGGGGCGCGGAAATACCATTCATCGCCGCCCTCACCGTTGAAGATCCCGGGTGAACGAGCCTCGATCTCGCTGTAGGTCAGGCCGTCCCACGCGCCGACGGAATGCTCGCGCAGCCGGTCATCAATGCCCAGCGCACCGGCGGCGCCCATCTCCTGATGAATAATCTCGGCGGTGCGACGGGCGCGACCTTGCGGGCTGGCAACGATCGGCGCTGCGACAGCCTCCGGCAATGTCGCCAGCAGGCGGCCGATCGCGTGGGCCTGCGCGGTGCCGCGCTCGGTCAACGGTGAATCGAACCGGCCCTGGTGCCGGCGCTCGCGGTTCCATTCGGTCTCGCCGTGGCGAACGAGGAGGATCGTCACGCCGCGGCCCCGGGATTGTGCAGCCGGTAGAGCACGTGCCGCTTCAGCGGGCCCGCGGGGACGTTCGGGTGGTCGTAGTCGTCCGCCGCGTCGCGGCTCATGCCAAGCCGTTCCATCACCCGCCGCGAACGCAGATTGGCCGGCACCGTGACCGCGACAATCTCGGCAAGGCCAAGCTTGTCGAAACCGTAGGCGAGTGCCGCCCGCGCCGCCTCGCCGGCATAGCCGCGGCCCCAGTAAGCGCGCGCCAGCCGCCAGGCGACCTCGACCGCCGGGGTGAAATGCGCCTGATACGGGATCCGGGCGAGGCCGACGACGCCGACAAAGCTCGCAGTGCCGGGGAGTTCGACCACCCACAGGCCAAAGCCATGGTCTCGCCAATGGGCGCGCAGCCGCGCCGCCCAGGCCTCGCACGCGCCGGGCCCCGCCAGCGGCATCAGAAACTCCATGACGGTGGGGTCGGCGGACATCGCGGCAAAATCCGCAATATCGGCGTCGCGCCATGGCCGCAGCAACAGACGCTCGGTGCGTAGCGAGACGGTCACGGCCAGTCGATCTTCAGCGCCCTCTTCGGGTCGGGCTCTCGGGGTGCGGTTCTTCGCGCGACGGCGGTTTTTAGCGAGAATGCATCGTTTCGTCGATCGAGCCGCCGACGCGGACCGAGGTGCTGGTTCCCGGCACCAGAAACGAGCGCGGAAAGCTGCCCGAGCCGGTCGTGTCGTGCGGCGCCGGGCTATCGAGCGTGGGCTCGTCGTGGGTTTGCGGGCCGGCCGGTTTTGCGAGCTGATCGATCCGCGAATCGATCGGCGCCTGATTGGCGTTTTGACCGTT
>DATMKU010000226.1:0-2084 GCA_035570935.1 Allostellaceae bacterium | reverse complement strand
TGCATACATTGCGCGCCGATGTCGATTTCGGCTACGGCACCGCCAAAACCACCTACGGCGTGTGCGGCGTCAAGGTCTGGGTCTTCAAGGGCGAGATCCTCGCGCATGACCCGATGGCGCAAGACAAGCGCCTGAACGAAGGGCAACCCGCGAGCCATGAGCGCGGCCGGCGCGAAGCCCTGGGGTAATCGATTATGCTCGCTCCGAAGAGAAGCAAATATCGTAAGGCGCACAAAGGGCGCGTCCATGGCCTGGCGAAGGGCGGGACGGAGTTGAATTTTGGCGCCTACGGGCTGAAGGCGTCAGATCCGGGGCGGATCACGGCTCGCCAGATCGAGGCGGCGCGGCGCGCGATAACGCGTCACATCCGCCGCGCCGGCCGGGTTTGGATCCGCATTTTCCCCGATGTGCCGGTGTCGCAGAAGCCGGCCGAAGTTCGCATGGGGAGCGGCAAGGGTTCGCCGGAATTCTGGATCTGCCGCGTGAAGCCCGGCCGCATCATGTTCGAGCTCGACGGTGTGCCGCCCGACATTGCCCGCGAGGCGTTCGATCTCGCCGCCGCCAAATTGCCGATCGCAACGCGGTTCGTCGCCCGCCAAGGCGAGGAGGTCGGCTGATGAAAGTGGCCGATGCCAGGGCCAAAACCGACGACGAGTTGACGGGTGAACTCGACGTTCTCGGCAAGGAGATTTTCAACCTGCGCTTCCAACGAGCCAACGGCCAGCTCGAAAACACCGCCCGGGTTCGGCAAGTACGGCGTGACATCGCCCGCATCAAGACGGTCATCGGCGAACGGCGCCGCGCCACGCCCGGAGGAAGAATTTAATGTCGAAACGGGTCCTTCGGGGTGTGGTCGTCAGCGACGCTTGCGAAAAGACGGTGATCGTTCGGGTGGAGCGTCGCGTGATGCACCCCATTTACAAGAAATTCGTCACGCATTCGAAGAAATATGCAGCGCATGACGAGAACAACAGCTACCGCTCCGGCGATGTCGTGCGGATCGAGGAGAGCCGTCCGATCTCCAAGCGCAAATGTTGGGTTGTGATCGGCGGCCCCGCTGATGCGGCGCCGGGCCGGCGCTCCGCTCGTAGAACACCCGAGCCGGTTGCGGCCGCGGCCGATATGACGGAATTCGAACCGCCGGATCTCGGCATCGAAACCGCCGAGGCAACGGAAGGTGCAGCATGATCCAGATGCAGACAAATCTCGACGTCGCCGATAATTCCGGCGCGCGCCGGGTACAGTGCATCAAAGTGCTGGGCGGCTCGAAACGTAAGACCGCCACGATCGGCGACGTGATCATTGTCTCGGTCAAGGAGGCGATCCCGCGCGGCCGGGTCAAGAAGGGCGATGTGCACCGCGCGGTCATCGTGCGCACGGCGAAGGAAATACGCCGCATCGACGGCAGCGCCATTCGGTTCGACCGCAACGCCGCCGTGCTGATCACCAATCAGGGCGAGCCGATCGGGACCCGCATCTTTGGTCCGGTGACCCGCGAATTGCGGGCGCGCCGATTCATGAAGATCGTATCGTTGGCGCCGGAAGTCCTATGAAATCAGCCGATCGGTGCCGTCAATCTGTCATTCCCGCGGAAGCGGGAATCCAGGGCGTCGAGCTGCCGGCGCGGCGACCCTGGGCCCCCGCTTTCGCGGGCGTGACTGTAACGGGCTGCTGAGGTGCAAGCATGCCGAAGCTGAAGATCAAGAAGGGCGACAGCGTCGTCGTCATCAGCGGCCGCGACAAGGGCAGGACCGGCGAGGTCTTGCGTGTCTTTCCCGAGGAGAGCCGGCTCATCGTGCAGGGGGTGCACGTCGCCAAGCGGCATACCCGGCCGCGCATGGGCGAGCCCGGCGGTATCGTCGAGAAGGAGTTGACGATCCATATCTCGAACGTCGCGCATGTCGACCCGCAGTCACGCAAACCGACGCGGGTCGGGTACAAGTTTCTCGAGGATGGCCGCAAGGTCCGGTTCGCCCGCCGCTCGGGCGAAATCATCGACAGGTGAAGGGATGGCCAGGGCGCGCCTGCACGAACAGTATGAGACGACCGTACGCCCGGCGCTCATGCAGGAGTTCGGGTACAAG
>DATMKU010000225.1:0-6667 GCA_035570935.1 Allostellaceae bacterium | reverse complement strand
TCGTCGCACTGCAGGCCGCCATCAACCGCTTCATCGCTCAAACCAACGACCAGGCCAAACCGTTCGTCTGGATCAAATCCGCCGACGCTATCCTCGCCGCCGTCCACCGCGGGAGGCAAGCGTTAGAAGCCCTCCACTAGTACACCTGGGCAGCCGCAGTGGGAGCAGGAGCGCGAGATGAAAATGGGTGCATTGGAGGAATTAGATGATCCGGGCGCTCTCCAACCAGAACGTGAGGTCACTGAGCACCCTACCCAGTAGTCAGGAAGATTATGGACCGAGCCGGATCCCCTTCGAAGGATCGTAGAACCCTCAGAAGTTCCGGTACACCCCGATTGCCCAGCCTAAGGCATAGAAAATACTTGCAATGAAGATGCCCCATTGGCGATGACGGAAGGAGGTATAAAACCAAAAAGGTTGGGTCGCTAAGCCGAGGACGAAGCCCCATCTACTACCATTACCCAGCAAAATTGCTCCAACAGGACCCATGAATATCGCGCATTGGGAGGCAAACTCCAGCCACGTGCTAGTGTTAGGAGACGATGTCTTTGACTGCAAATGCGGGTCTCCGGGCCGGAGTGAACAACCGGTAAACCTTTATTTCCCAGTTTTTTCGTAGGTGCTCGCATCGAGTAGCACGGTGAAGCCGCCGGTAGCCCGCCAGGGGGTTGGCAACAAGACGTATGCGAAGGCAATTTCGATGGAATGTGAGGTAGATCACACTTGGGCGCGATTTCCTCGGAGGGAGGATGGTCGAGGCATGTGCGCCCTACCAGACACAGTCCGCTTTGGGGGCAATAACCGACCGTCTCTGTCGAATGAGCCAGTTGCCGTTCCGGGGCCACAGCCTGGCACTGCAACCGAGACCCTATCCGGAACCGGCTGGCCTTTGCCGGCGGGCGGTGGTACAGGAGGGGCTGCTGATTGCACGCCCGCGGGAGAGGCTGCGCTTCCTGATTTGATGGGGAGGGGCGGCGCCGAAGGAGCAACCGCCCCGGAAACTCTCAGGCAAAAGGACCGCGGGCGGAAGGGCGCTCTGGAAAGTAGCGGGCGGGGTTTAGAGCCCGGCCGCTCACCGAAGGAGTAAGCCCGGCCCCACCTGCCTCCCCCGCGCGCAGGGGAGTGGCGGTTGGGAAGCCGGGTGAATCTCTCAGGGTCCGCGACAGAGGGGGCATAGCGGGCGCAGCCGTGTCCGCTCTCTGTCGGAGGCGTCGTTGTGCCCGCCCAAGATTCGGTACCGCTGAAGCGCACGCCGCTTTACCCGCTCCACCGGTCGCTCGATGCCCGCATGGTGGCGTTTGCCGGCTATGAGATGCCGGTGCACTACCCGGCCGGCATCCTCGCCGAGCATCTGCACACCCGCGCTCGGGCTGGCCTCTTCGACGTGTCGCATATGGGCCAGCTGCGCCTCGCCGGCGCCGATCCCGCGGCGGCATTGGAAACGCTGGTTCCCGGCGACATCAGCGGGCTCGGGCCGCTGCGGATGCGCTATACGCTGCTGCTGAACAATTCGGGCGGCATCATCGACGACCTGATGACGACGCGGTTCGGCGACGGGTTGTTCGTCGTCGTCAACGCGGCGACCAAGGACGCCGATTTCGAGCATTTGCGCGACCATCTCGGTAGGGCGGTTTCGCTCGAACGGCTCGACGACCGGGCCTTGCTGGCGCTGCAGGGGCCGGCGGCCGCCGCGGTCCTGGAGCGCTTCTCGGCCGGTGTCCCGCGATTGCCGTTTATGACCGCGGCCGAGGTGACGCTCGCCGGCCATCCCTGTCTGGTCACGCGCTCGGGTTATACCGGCGAGGACGGGTTCGAGATTTCACTGCCGGTATCGGGCGCGCCGGCGCTGGCCGAACGGCTGCTCGCCGAACCCGAGGTCATGCTGATCGGGCTCGGCGCCCGCGATTCGCTGCGCCTCGAAGCGGGGCTCTGCCTTTACGGTCACGACATCGACGAGACGACAACCCCGATCGAGGCCGACCTCGCCTGGACGATCGGCAAGAGGCGGCGCGAAGAGGACGGGTTTCCGGGTGCGGCGGTCATCTTGCGCCAGCTCGCCGAGGGAGCGCCGCGCAAGCGCGTCGGCATCCGCCCCGACGGCCGCGCGCCGGCGCGCGAGGGGACGGCGATCCTCGATCACGCCGGAAACGCGATCGGCCGGGTGACGAGCGGCGGGTTTGGCCCCTCGGTCGGGGCCCCGGTGGCGATGGGCTATGTCGATGCCGCCCATGCCGGCGAGGGCACGCCGCTGTTCCTCAAGGTGCGCGGCACCGCGCGCCCCGCTCATGTCGCCCGCCTGCCCTTTGTCCCGCACCGCTATCACCAGTCCCGATGAACCCCGAGTCAGGACGACTTTCGGAATGCTCAAATCTGGCGCTTTGGCCGGGCTTGTCCCGTGGGCCTTCAGCCCACGGACTGGTTCCGTGGGCATCCACGTCTTACTCCGCTTCAAACAAAGACGTGGATGCCCGGATCAAGTCCGGGCAAGACGACGGTAAAGCGGCATTTATTGGAACAAATATTCGGCACGAGAGAACGAATGAAAAATCTAAAATACCAAGAGATGATCTCTGAGCCCGCAGAAGGAAAGCGCTGATGACCGATTTGCGGTTTACCAAAGACCATGAATGGGTTCGGCTCGACGGCGATCTCGCCGTTATCGGCATTACCGATTACGCGCAGTCGCAATTGGGCGACGTCGTCTATGTCGAATTGCCGGAAATCGGCCGGCGGGTCGATCAGGGCAAGGAGGCCGCGGTCGTCGAATCGGTCAAGGCGGCAAGCGAGGTCTATGCCCCGGTCTCGGGCGAGGTTGCCGAGGTCAACGACGCACTCGCCGCCGACCCGGCCAAGGTCAACGCCGACCCGATGGGCGAGGGCTGGTTCGTGAAATTGCGCCTCGCCGACCCAAAACAGCTCGACGCGTTGATGGACGAGGCCGCCTACCAGCGCTTTGTCGAGGAGCAGCATTAGATGCGCTATCTGCCGCTGACCGAGGCCGACCGCGGCGCGATGCTGAAGGCGATCGGCGTCGCGTCGATCGACGCGCTCTTCGCCGAGGTGCCGGCCGAAGCCCGGCTCGACGGCCTCCTCGACCTGCCGCGGGTGGCGGGCGAGATCGAGGTCGAGCGCGCGATCGGACATATGGCTTCGCGCAACCTCGCGGCCGGTGCGGCGCCGTTTTTTGTCGGCGGCGGGGCCTATCGCCACCACGTGCCGGCCGCGGTCGACCATCTGATCCAGCGCGGCGAGTTTCTGACCTCCTACACGCCCTATCAGCCCGAGATATCGCAGGGGACCCTGCAATATCTGTTCGAGTTCCAGACCCAGGTGGCGCTGTTGACCGGCATGGAGGTCGCCAACGCCTCGATGTATGACGGCGCCACCGCCTGCGCCGAGGCGGTGATGATGGCGAACCGCGTCACCGGGCGCAAAAAAGCGATGCTGTCGGGCGGGCTGCACCCGCATTACCGCGAGGTCTGCGCGACCTACGCCCGCTTTGTCGGGTTCGAGCTTACGGCACAGGATCCCGCCCCAGGCGCGGACGAAGACCTGGTGCCGCTCATCGACGGCGAAACGTCGTGCGTCGTCGTGCAGAACCCGGATTTCTGGGGCGAATTGCACGACTGGTCGGCGCTGGCCGAGGCGTGTCACGACCAGGGTGCTCTGCTGGTTGTCGCGGTAACCGAGATCGTGTCGTTGGGCGCGGTCAAGCCGCCCGGCGAAATGGGCGCCGACATCGTCGCCGCCGAGGGTCAGTCGATCGGCAACGCGCTCAATTTCGGCGGGCCCTATCTCGGGCTCTTCGCCAGCCGCGACAGATTTATCCGCCAGATGCCGGGCCGGCTTGTTGGCCAGACCGTCGATGCCGAGGGCCGGCGCGGCTGGGTATTGACGCTGTCGACGCGCGAGCAGCACATCCGCCGCGAGCGGGCGACGAGCAACATCTGCACCAATTCCGGGCTGTGCGCGCTCGCCTTCACGATCCATCTGGCGTTGCTCGGTGAAGCTGGGCTCGTCCGGCTCGCGCGGCTCAACCATACCGCCGCCGTGCGCCTCGCCGAGCGGCTGGAGCTGGTGCCGGGTGTAAGGCTCGTCAACCGCCGCTTTTTCAATGAATTCACCGTGCGGCTACCCGCGCCGGCAGCGCCGGTCGTCGAGGCATTGGCGAAAAAGCGCGTGCTCGCCGGCATCCCGGCGAGCCGGCTTTATCCCCACCGGCCCGAGCTTGCCGATCTGCTGCTGGTGGCCGCAACCGAAACCGTCACCGGCGACGACATCGACCGGTTCGAAGAGGGGCTGCGGGAGGTACTGTCGTGAACGATTGGAGCCGGGCGCTGAGCGTCGATCGGGCCGAGGCCCAACCGGGATCGGGTGCCACCTTCAGCGGCAATCGCGGGTTGCAGATCGAGGAGAAGCTGATTTTCGAGGAGGACGGCCCCGGCCGCTGCGGCGTCGATCTGCCCGAGCCGCCGCCGTTCAAGGCACGCCTCGGCGGGATCGAGCGCCATGGGCCGATTGGTCTGCCGGGCCTCAGCGAACCGCAGGTGATCCGCCATTTCACCCGGCTGTCGCAAAAAAACTACGCGATCGACAGCGGGCTCTATCCGCTCGGCTCGTGCACGATGAAGCACAATCCGCGGCTCAGCGAGAAGCTCGCGCGGCTGCCCGGCCTCGCCGACATTCACCCGCTGCAGCCGCTCTCGACCGTGCCCGGCGCGCTCGAACTGATCGACAAGCTGGCGCATTGGCTGAAGATCTTGACCGGCATGCCGGCGGTGGCGTTGTCGCCGGGCGCGGGCGCGCATGGCGAGCTGTGCGGCATGATGACGATCCGCACCGCACTCGAAGCCCGCGGCGACCCGCGCCGCCGGGTGCTGGTGCCGGAATCGGCGCACGGCACCAATCCGGCGACCGCGGCGGCCTGCGGTTATGCCGTCGATTCCATCCCGGCCAATGCGCGCGGGCGGGTCGACGGCAAGGCGCTCGAAGCAAAGCTCGGCCCCGATGTCGCGGCATTGATGCTGACCAACCCCAACACCTGCGGCCTGTTCGAGGACGAGATCGTCGAGATCGCCGCCGCGGTGCATCGCGCCGGCGCCTTCTTTTACTGCGACGGCGCCAACTTCAACGCGATCGTCGGGCGGGTGCGGCCGGCCGATCTCGGCATCGACTGCATGCACCTCAATCTGCACAAGACGTTTTCGACGCCGCATGGCGGCGGCGGTCCCGGCAGCGGGCCGGTTATGCTGGCCGCCGGTCTGGCACCCTACGCGCCGCTGCCGTGGCTGGTCCATGGCGCGAACGGGCTTGAACTGGTCGAGCACAGGGCGGGCCCGGCCGAGGCGGCGATCGGGCGGCTCAAGGGCTTTCACGGCCAGATCGGCATGTTCGTGCGCGCGCTCGCCTACATGATGAGCCACGGCGCCGACGGGCTGCGCCAGGTCGCCGAGGACGCGGTGCTGAACGCAAATTATCTTCGCGTGCTGCTGGAGGGCGAGCTCAGCCTGCCGTTCCCCGGACCGTGCATGCACGAAGTCTTGTTCGACGATCGATTTTTGCAGGACACCGGCGTCACCACCCTCGATTTCGCCAAGGCGCTGATCGACGAGGGCTATCATCCGATGACGATGTACTTCCCGCTGATCGTGCACGGCGCCATGCTGATCGAGCCGACCGAAACCGAGAGCAAGGCGACACTCGACGAGTTCGCCGCGGTGGTGAAGTCGCTCGCCGATGCGGCCCATGCCGGCGATCCGGCCCGCTTCCGCGCCGCCCCGATGCTCGTCCCGCGCCGGCGGCTCGATGAAACCGCCGCCGCCCGCAAGCCGGTCCTGCGCTGGCGCCCCGAACCCGCCAACCGCGAGGCTGCCGAGGCAGACTAGCAAGCAAGGGATCCGGAGCGACTTCCCTTCGAATTCTTCCGTGACTGCACCCCAGCATCCGATTTGCCCTCCTCCTCGGATCGCCGCAGGTTTCCCGCCGGCTACGGAAGGTGGTTATGGGAGCGTGTGCAAGTCTATTTGCTGGTAAGCTTTGTCCTTACCAACCTTTTCTTCGTCTGGGCAGCTGTGAAAGCGGGAAGGTACAGCGTGATCGGCGGGATCACCGGTTTCTGGTTGCTTGCCTTAGCGCCGTGGTGTGGGCCGTTGCTTGACCGGATGTTTCCCTCGTCAGCGCGGGTCATTGCTGGGCCGTTTTTTGTTCTTGAAAGCCAAATCGATCCGTGTTCCGGTGCTGATGATATAATCGCTGGTGCCCTGTTGTTGTGGGCATTGTCCTCGACGGGGCCGCGCATCGCCACGCCGGGCTGAATTCGCATCCGGGCCGGCGATGCTAAACGCTCACGATGGTGCTATCGTGGTGCCGCCGTCGACGACGATCGTCTGCCCGGTGATGTAGGCGCCGGCGCGCGAGGCCAGCAGCAACGCGACCCCGGCGATGTCGTCGGGCTCGCCCAGCCGCTTCAACAATGTCCCGGCTTCGCGGGCGGCGCGGCGTTCGGGGTCTTCGTAGAGGACGCGGGCGAACTGGGTGGTGACGACGCTTGGTGCGATGCAGTTGACGCGCACATTGTCCGGCCCCCATTCGGCGGCGAGGTTGCGGCAGAGCGCATAGTCGGCGGTCTTGGTGACGCTGTACATGCCGAGAATCGTGGTCGCGCGCA
>DATMKU010000224.1:0-7630 GCA_035570935.1 Allostellaceae bacterium | reverse complement strand
CGTCGAACGGCGGATGTGCGGCCAGAAACTCCTCGGTCAAGCCGTGCACCGCGTGCGCGTCGGCCGGGATGTCGCGGCCCGGGTTTACATAATGATGAAAAATGCGGCTGGTCGGAATGTGATGCACCAACTCGATGCAAGCGATTTCGACGATGCGGTGGCCGGCTATCGGATCGAGGCCGGTGGTTTCCGTGTCCAGCACGATCTCGCGCATTATCCGCCCTGTCGCGGTTTCCGTGTCGTCCGCCGGCCCTGCCGCGCCGGAGGTGCTTTCCCACTCCGCAGGCCGGTTATGATTGTCTTCAGCCGCCGCAGGCTGAAGCCGCGGTCCAAGCCCGTCGGTACAACAAAATCCGCCCGCCGCCGTTTTTCGGCATCGGACATTTGTTGCCCTATAATCGCATCGAAACGTGCGGCGGTCATTCCCGGCCGTCGCATCACCCGCTGGCGCTGGAGCATTGCCGGCGCCGACAAGACGATGACGTAATCGCAGCGCCCGGCCCCCCGGCTCTCGTACAACAACGGTATGTCGAGCACGGCGATCGCCTCGCGCCGGGCGCAAGCCTGAGCCAGAAACCGCTTCTCCGCGTCGGCCACCATCGGGTGCAGGATGGCTTCGAGCCGAGCGAGGCTCTTGGGGGCGCCAAACACGCGTTGCCCGAGCCGCTTGCGGTCGATACCGCCATCTGCTGCACGCATGCCCGGAAAAGCCGCCTCGACCCTGGCCACCGCCCCACCGCCCGGCGCCAGCAGCCGGTGAACCACCCGGTCCGCGTCGAACAACGGCACTCTCATCCGTCGCAGCATCGCCGCAGCGGTGCTTTTTCCCATGCCGATGGAGCCGGTCAGGCCGACGACGATCACGTTGCCGGCGCCAGGGTCTTGACGATCATCGATCGAAGTGCCGGGGTCACCCGCACCTTCGCGCCAAACCAGGCTTCAAAGCCCGGCCGGCCCTGATGCAGTAGCATGCCGAGGCCATCGACGACAGGATGCCCGCGCCCCCGGGCAACGGCGAGCAACCGGGTTTCCAGCGGAACGTAAACGATGTCGATGACTGGCGCCGAGCGCGGCAACGGCGATAGGTCGAGATCGAGCGGCGGCTCGCCGGTCATGCCGAGGCTCGTCGTGTTGACGAGGAGACCGGCGCCGTCGAGCACGGCGCTCGCGGCGTCCCACGCGTGGACCGAAATTCGCGTCGCCGAGGTCGCCAGCTGACCCGCGACGCTCTCGGCGCGCCGGCGCGTGCGATTGACGATGCGGATTTCGCCGACCCCCGAATCGCCGAGGGCGGCGATAACCGCGCGCGCCGAACCGCCTGCACCCAACACGACCGCCGGACCCGCCGACGGGCTCCACTCCGGCGCGCCGGCGCGCAAGTTCTCGCGAAAGCCGTAGATATCGGTGTTGCTCGCCTCGAGACTGCCGTCCGCGGCGACGACAATCGTGTTTACCGCGCCGATGCGGCGTGCCAGCGGATCGACGCGGTCAACCGCCCGCAATGCGGTCTGTTTGTGCGGGATTGTCAGATTGCACCCGCGAAAACCGAGAATCGGCAAAGCCCGCAGCGCCCGCTCGATATCGGCGGGCCGAACCGGTAAGGGCACATAGACGCCGTCGAGCCCGGTCTCCTCGAGCCAGAAACCGTGCAGCAGCGGTGAGCGCGAATGCGCTACCGGCCATCCCATGATGCCTGCCAGGCGTGCCGCGCCGCTGATCTTCATGAGGCAATCTAGCACGCCGCCGGTCGGCTAAACCATCCCGCTGCCTGATGCCGGCCGAAGAGTTGCATATCGAAACCAGGGTCAGCGGATCATTCGGCGACGCCATGGCGCCGCGCCAGCAGCCTCATGATCGTCGCCGCGGTCTCCTCGATCGAGCGGCGGGTAACGTCGATGACCTGCCAGTGATGTTGGGTAAAGACCCGGCGCGCCTCGCGGACCTCGGCACGAACCGCGTCGAGATCGGTATAGTCGGTGCTTTCGTCGTGATGCAGCATGCTCAACCGATTGCGGCGCACCTGAATTAGCCGCTCCGGGTCATTGGTCAGACCGACGATCAACGGGCGTTTGGTGCTGACCAGTTCGGGCGGCAACGGCACCCCCGGCACCAACGGCACATTTGCGGCCTTAATGCCGCGGTTCGCCAGGTAAAGGCAGGTCGGCGTCTTTGACGTCCGCGAAACGCCGACCAGGACGACATCGGCGTCGTCGAGGCCCCAACTCGATTGCCCGTCATCGTGATTGAGGGCGAACGTCATCGCGTCGATGCGCGCAAAATATTCATTGTCAAGCAGATGCTGCTTTCCCGGTACGCCGCGGCTCTCGCGGTGAAGGTGCGACGCCAGTACGCCGATCACCGGATCGAGGATCGGAATCGCCGCGATCTGGAGGCGGCGACAGCCCTGTTGCAGCAATTGCCGAAGCTGGTCGCTGACCAGCGTGAACAGAACGGCGCCGGGATTGGCCTCGACCCCGGCGATCACCCGGTCGATCTGGTTGCGGGTCCGCACCATGCTCCAGACGTGCTCGACCGGCTGCACGTCGTCGAATTGCACGAGGCAGGCGCGGGCGACCGAATGCACGGTCTCGCCGGTCGAATCGGAGACAAGGTGGAGGTGAAACCGCGTCATCGCCGCGCCGCTTGCTCGTACCTGGTTATCCCCCGCCGGCTGTGCATCGCTCGTCTGTGATCCACATGATTCGACCTCGCCGGCGAATACGGCGAAGATCTATCCCCGTTTCGCCGTGTTCGCCAACACCGCCTCGGCACCAAGGGCTCTCTTGCTCTGCGGGCGGTGAAGATCGGGGATTGTCGAAGTGCACTTCGTCATGTTCCCTGTTTTCCATCCGACCAAGAAGCGCAGATTTTACCGCAATTTGGCAAAAAACCCCCAGTTTCATGCATGGCTCCGAGTTCGGCTTACTTGATTGGGATCAACCCGTGCAACCAGGTTGCATGGACCACAAATCCCCAAAATTCACCGCCCCATCAACCTTCCACCATCTAAGAGTTATATATTATTGAGAGGAGAATTTGCTTAATGGCCAGCATCCCGGTCAAACCCCTACTGCGCGTGTTCGCCGGAGAAACGGTGTCGCCGCCGCCGTGGTGGCTGATGCGGCAAGCTGGCCGGTATCTGCCCGAATATCGGGAACTCCGGAGCCGGGCGGCCGATTTCATCGAGTTGTGCCTGACCCCGGCTTTTGCTGCCGAACTGACCCTGCAGCCGGTTCGGCGCTTTGGCATGGATGCGGCGATCCTGTTTTCCGACATCCTGATGCTGCCCTATGCGCTAGGACAGGGGTTGGCCTATCGCGAAGTCGAAGGACCCGTGCTCGATGCGATCAGCGATAATGCCGGCTTGGCGCGGTTGCATCCTGAAGCTGCTGTCTCGCGTCTCGAACCGGTTCTCGAAGCGGTGCGGCGCGTCGCAGCGGCGCTCGGTCCGCAAACCGCGTTGATTGGGTTTGCCGGCGCGCCATGGACTGTCGCGACCTATATGGTCGAAGGCGGCGGCAGCCGCGATTTTCGCCGGGTGAAGGGCTGGGGCTATCGCGATCCACCGGGCTTCGACGCGCTGATCGGCATGTTGACCGCGGCGACGGTCGAATGGCTCGCGGCCGAGATCGCCGCGGGCGCCGAAGTGGTTCAGCTATTTGACAGCTGGGCCGGCGTGTTGCCCGAGAGCGGATTTGAGCGCTGGGTCATCGAACCGACCCGGCGGATTGTTACGGCCTTGAAAAAACGCCATCCCGGATGCCCGATCATCGGCTTCCCGCGCGTCGCCGGAGTCCTGTACGAGCGGTATGTCGTCGAAACCGGTGTGGACGCCGTCGGGCTCGACGCCGGCGTGCCGGCGGCATACGCCCGCACCCGGCTCGCGCCGCACGCCGTGCTTCAGGGCAATCTCGATCCGGTGCTGCTGCTGACCGGCGGGCCGGCACTCGAAGCGGCGGTCGGCGAACTTGGGCGATCGCTCGGCGGCATCCGCTGGATATTCAATCTCGGCCACGGGGTGCTGACCGAAACGCCACCCGAGCATGTGGCCGCACTCGCGCGTGTGCTGGGCGAGCCGGCGGTTCAGGGCTGAAATGCCGCGCACCGCAGTCGTCCTGATGAACCTTGGCGGCCCGGATTCGCTCGCCGCCGTTGAACCCTTTCTGTTCAACCTGTTCAGCGACCGCGCGATTATCCGTCTGCCTTGGCTGTTGCGAATGCCGTTGGCGCGATTGATCGCGCGCCGTCGGGCGCGAACCGCGCGGTCGATCTATGCACGCCTCGGCGGCGCCTCTCCTCTGCTCGCCAACACCGAAGCGCAGGCGCGGGCGCTCGACAAATTCTTAGGCCCCGACTATCGCTCGTTTGTCGCGATGCGCTACTGGCGTCCGACCAGCGCCGACGCGGCCCGCGCGGTGTCTGACTGGGCGCCGGAAGAAATCGCGTGCCTGCCGCTCTACCCGCAATTCTCGACGACGACCACGGCATCCTCCTTCGCCGCCTGGCGCCGGGCGGCGGCGCGGATCGGCCTCGACCGTCCGACCCGCTTCGTCTGCTGCTATCCGGCTGAAGCAGGCTTTGTCGAGGCTGCTGCGGGGCTGATCCGGCCGGCGCTTCGCCAGGCGTCGGGATTTCCCCACCCGCCGCGTCTGCTGTTGACTGCGCATGGCCTGCCGACGCGGATCGTAAACGCTGGCGATCCCTATCCGCAACAGGTCGAGTTGACCGCGCGCGAGATCGTCGCGGCACTCGGCTGGCCCGAGCTTGACTGGCAGGTGTGCTATCAGAGCCGGGTCGGCAGGCTCGAGTGGATCGGTCCGGCGACCGACGCCGAAATTCGCCGCGCGGGCGCCGAGGGTGTGCCGCTCGTGGTCGCTCCGATCTCGTTTGTCTCGGAGCATTCCGAAACGCTGGTCGAGCTCGACCTCGACTATCGCGATATCGCCGAGAGCGCCCGTGTCCCTGCCTATATCCGGGTCCCGACGGTCGGCGTCGAGCCGGCCTTTATCGCGGCGCTCGCGGCCGTCATCCGCCGCTTGGGCGCAACCTCGCCGACCGCGGGCTGCGCCGCCGGCGCCGGCGGACGGTGCGTTCTTGTCGGAGCGCCGGTTTGACGAGTTGGCTCGCGGCCGCCTATCCGTGGGTCAAGTCGGTGCATATCCTCGCGGTCATAGCGTGGATGGCGGGGATGCTGTATCTGCCGCGGTTGTATGTCTATCACGCGCTGGCGCCCGTCGGCTCGAACCGCTCGGCAACGTTCCAGGTGATGGAGCGACGCTTGCTGCGCGGCATCATGAACCCGGCGATGGTCGCGACCCTGGCTTTCGGGCTGCTGCTCGCCGCAACCCCAGGGATCGTCGATTGGCATCGCGGTTGGATTTGGGCGAAGCTCGGGCTGGTCGCTTTGCTGCTCGCCTATCACGGCACGTTGGCCCGCTGGCGGCGCGCCTTTGCCGGGGACCGCAACCGGCATTCGCCCCGCTTTTTTCGCATTGTCAACGAACTGCCGACCCTGGTGCTGATCGCCATCGTCGTGCTTGTGGTGGTCAAGCCGTTTTGACTGAAATGCCAGGAGTTAGCGGGTTCGCCGGGTCTTGATATCGGGTTTGACTTGCTTATCTGCTTTGGCTAAGGGGAATGGCCAATCGGTACCCGCCCGTTTCCCGCTGAACCCCGCCACCCTCGCCTGAACCTTTGAGCCCTGCGAGACGTTTGCGCAGGAATCCGCTTGGACGGGCGAGCCTTGCCCCACTTATCCGCGACATTCCATGAATCTCCAGGAACTCAAGCGAAAAACTCCCGCCGAGCTGTTGGCATTCGCCGAAGAGCTTGAAATCGAAAATGCGTCCTCGCTGCGCAAGCAGGACATGTTGTTCGCAATTCTAAAGCAACTGGCCGAGAACGACGTGCCGATTTCCGGTGACGGCGTGCTCGAAGTGTTGTCCGACGGCTTTGGCTTTTTGCGCTCGCCCGAGGCCAATTACCTCGCTGGCCCGGATGACATTTATGTCAGCCCGAGCCAGGTTCGCCGCTTTGGCCTGCGCACCGGCGACACCGTCGAGGGCGAGATTCGCTCGCCGCGCGACGGCGAGCGTTACTTTGCCTTGCTAAAGGTGTCCGGCATCAATTTCGACGAGCCGGACCGGCTTCGCCAGCGGATCAATTTCGACAACCTGACCCCGCTCTACCCGGAAGAAAAGCTGGGGCTGGAATTCGAAGACCCGGCGCGGCGCGATTTGACGACGCGCGTCATCGACTTGATCACGCCGCTCGGGAAGGGACAGCGGGCGCTGATCGTCTCGCCGCCGCGCACCGGCAAGACGGTGATGCTGCAGAACATCGCCCATGCGATCGCCGCCAACCACCCCGAGGTTTACCTGATCGTGCTCTTGATCGACGAGCGGCCCGAGGAGGTTACCGATATGGCCCGCTCGGTGCGCGGCGAGGTCATCAGCTCGACCTTTGACGAACCGGCGCAGCGCCACGTCCAAATCGCCGAGATGGTCATCGAAAAGGCGAAACGCCTGGTCGAACACAAGCGCGACGTCGTGATCCTGCTCGATTCGATCACCCGCCTCGCCCGTGCCTACAACACGGTCGTGCCGTCCTCCGGCAAGGTATTGACCGGCGGTGTCGACGCCAACGCCCTGCAGCGGCCGAAGCGCTTTTTCGGCGCCGCGCGCAACATCGAGGAGGGCGGTTCCTTGACCATCATCGCGACCGCGCTGATCGACACCGGCTCGCGCATGGACGAGGTAATTTTCGAGGAGTTCAAGGGCACCGGCAATTCCGAGATCATCCTCGACCGCAAGGTCGCCGACAAGCGCACCTTCCCGTCGATCGACATCACCAAATCCGGGACGCGCAAGGAAGAGCTGCTGGTCGACCGCGGCGTGCTGTCAAAAATGTGGGTGCTGCGCCGGGTGCTGACGCCGATGGGCACCGTCGACGGGCTCGAATTCCTGATCAACAAGCTCAAGGAAACCAAGAGCAACTCCGAGTTCTTCGATGCGATGAACACCTAGGCCGCGCCCGCCAACTCTGCACAGGTGCCGCCCTTTTATCAGTCACCCCGGCGAAGGCCGAGGCCCATCCCGCCATGGTGCGAGGCGGATCAAGATCACCCCTTATTGCTGGCTGAGCTTTTGGCGCTTAGCTGCGGCAGGGGTCGATCAGAGCGAATCAACCTCCGCTCGTCGCCCGCGCTAACGCGGGGCTCTCCGCAATCGGTTCCGCAGAACCGGACGACCGCGGCCAAACGCGTTGCGGCCTAAATCTGCCGGTGTCCGTGGACCGCGAGTAACCTAGACCGTCAGCACTGTCTGCCCGGTGGTCTTGCGGCTTTCGAGGTCGCGGTGAGCGTGGGCGGCGTCGCGCAGCGGATAGGTTTGGTTGACCGCGATCTTGACCGCACCGCTCTCGACGACCTCGAACAGCTCGCGCGCCGCGGTCAGCAAATCCTCGCGGGTCGCCGTATAGGTGTTCAGGGTCGGCCGGGTCAAAAACAGCGAGCCCTTCGCCGCGAGAATACCAATATCGACAGGCCCGATCGCCCCCGACGACTGGCCGAACGACGCCATCAGCCCGAGCGGCGCGAGGCAATCGAGCGATTTGTAAAACGTGTCCTTGC
>DATMKU010000223.1:0-10734 GCA_035570935.1 Allostellaceae bacterium | reverse complement strand
AGACCCGAAATCGCCTTCAGCGTCGTCGTCTTGCCGGCGCCGTTGGCGCCGAGGAGCGTCGTGATGCGACCCTCCTCGACGCCGAGCGAGACGCCTTTCAGCACCAGGATGACCCCGTCATAGACGACTTCGATATTATTGAGCGCGAGCATCTTGGCGGCCTTGAACGCTTTTACAAACCCTCTCCGCCCCCAAGGGCAGAGAGGGGGAGAGAGCGAAGCAGCAATCCGGGCATTGGGTACAGGGCGCCTGCGGCCGTGGCTATTCCGCGGTCTTGACCGCATTTTCCACGACATCGCGATAGGCGCGAAACCAGTCGGTCTCCTTGACGAACTTGCCGTCATGGACCTGGAAGATCTGCACCCAGCCGCCGCCTTCGTGATCGGTCGGGGTGATCTGCAATGGCGGGACGAGGCCGCCCAGCGTGAAGTCGTGGATCTGTTCCATGCCGTCTTTGACTTGCTCGCGCGTGGGCTTCTGGCCGCCGCTGAGCTGTAGTGCGTTTTTGAGCGCTTCGACCTGGATCGCCGCTTGTAAGAGGCCGCGGTTGTAGACGACCGTGTCGTCCATTTCTTTGGGCGGGTCCTTGCCTTCTTTCTTGTACATCGCCTTGATCTGCTGGCGCACCGGATAGTCGTCGCCGGCGCCGGCGAACTGCAATGTGTTGTAGCCCTCGGCGACACCCCAACCGCCCGCCGCCAGGATGTCGGCCTCGGCCGAGGCCCAGACCAGACCGATGACCTTGGGCAGCGGATAGCCCGCGCCTTTCAACCCCTTGATCATCACCGAGGGCGAGCGCCCAAAGAGATGGGCAATGATGAAATCGGGATGATAACGCTGGGTGATGTCGAGGATCTGCGCGCCCATCTCGACGCCCGGCGGCGGCACGGCAAAGGTCCGCAGCTCGAACCCCTCGGACTGCTGCAAGGCGTCGATGATCGGCAGCGGCTCCTTGCCGGCGGGGTTGTCGTAATAGACATAGGCGATCTTTTTGCCCTTGAGGCTGCCGCCGAGCTTGTCCTTGGCGAACTTGACCGCCCCCGCGGCCTGCGACCAATAGGTCGCGGCGATCGGGAACAGATAGGGATAGCGGGTGCCGTCGGCGGCGGCGGCGATGCCGAACCCCGGCGAGGTCGTCGGCATCTTGTCTTGTTCGAGACGCTGGTTCAGCGCTACGGTTTGCGGCGTGCCGTAGAGCGTCATCAGCAGCACGCCCATCTGCTTTTGACGCTCATAAGCCTCGATCGCCGGCGGGACTTTGTACTGATTGTCGATTTCGTCGCCGCGCACGGTCCAGCCGTCGACCCCGCCCTCGGAATTAACCAGCTTGTAGTAATCCTGCATCGCCGGGCACAGCACGGTGCCGACGATCTGGGTCGGGCCGGTGCGGTCGCACTGGTCGCCGATCAGCAGCTCCTTGGTTTGCGCCGACGCGCCGGCCGCGAACCCCAGCCCGATCGCGGCGCCGGCGGCCAGCGCCAGGATACCCCTGAATTGATGTGTCATTGATGTACCTCCCATTGTCATGTGCAGGTGCCGTTTCTTATTGTTATGGTTAGTAGGAAAAGGGCCATATCCGAAAGTAATTGCGAATGTTGCGCCACAGCCGGTTCAGGCCCTCCGGTTCGACCACCAGAAAAAAGATGATCAGCACGCCAAAGATGACCAGCCTCAGATTGGGGACGACGTTGAGCAGATCGGCGTGCGAAAAGATCATGCCGCCAAACGAGTTGAGAAACCAGCGGGTCGCGATCGGCAGCAAGGTCACAAAAATCGCGCCGAACACCGATCCCAGCACCGAGCCGAGCCCACCGATGATCACCATCGCCAGGTAATCGATCGACACGTCGATCTGGAACTGCTCGTAGTTGGCGATGCCGAGGTAATAGCTTTCGAGGACCCCGGCGACACCGGCGTAGAACGAGGAAATCGCAAACGCGTAGAGCTTGTAGCGAAAGATGTCGATGCCGATGATCTCGGCGGCGATGTCCTGGTCGCGGATCGCGATAAAGGCGCGGCCGATGCGGCTGCGCACCAGGTTGAGGGTGCCGACCAGCGCCAGCACGACGAAAAACATCAGAAACAGATAAATCTGGACTTCGTGCTTCAGCGCGACGCCGAAGACCGACGGGCGCGGGATTTCGATCGAGGCCTGCACCCCGCCCGAGATCCATTGGACGTGATTGATCGTCCATTCGATGATCAGCTGCGCCGCCAAGGTGGCGATCGCCAGATAGATGCCCTTGATCCGCAATGACGGGATGCCGACGATGATGCCGATCGCCGCCGCCATCAGCCCGCCGGCCGGGATCGCGACCCAGAACGGCGCGCCGAGCCGGGTGATCAAATTGGCGGCGGTATAGGCGCCAACCGACATAAAGGCGCCGTGACCGATCGAGACCTGTCCGGTATAGCCGACGAGGATGTTGAGGCCGAGTGCCCCGACAACCGCGATCAGGATCAGGTTCAAGATCGAGATGTAGTATTCGCCGAGGGTCAGCGGCACGACGAGGATGAATAACGCCGCCACCGCCGCCACCGCCCATTGCGCGATCGGCAGCGGGTAGAGCGCCATATCGGCGGCGTAGCTGGTCTTGAACACCCCGGCTTCGCGGTGGAACATGCTCAGGGCGCCTCTGGTCGGCGCGCAGCCCGCCGCACCCGCGTTCGGCGCGAGCTTCCTGTTTGGACGGGCACGTTGCGCGCCCGCCCCGCGCCCTCCTTTCTCGTCACCCCCGCGAAAGCGGGGGTCCAGGGCCGCCGAAGCCGTGGCATGGTGATGACGCAATGCGTCCCTGCGTCTACATTCTCGCAACTCGCCGAAACGGTACGCTCTACGTTGGGGTCACGAGCGACCTCGGCCGCAGGATTTCCGAACACAAGGAAGATCTGCTCGAAGGGTTTACAAGGCGGTACGGCATCCACAGCCTCGTCTATGCCGAGTTTCACGCAACAATGGAGGAAGCCATCTTGCGAGAAAAACGCATCAAAACTTGGCGAAGGAGCTGGAAAATCATGCTCATCGAGCAGATGAATCCGACCTGGCGCGATCTTTTCGGGGAGCTGGTATAGCCGGTTCTGGTTGCTCCTGGACCCCCGCTTTCGCGGGGGTGACGAGTGCGCGTTCGCAACGGCGTGCGGGGACGACAAACGAAAACAGGACATCACACGCGCTCGATGCGGCGGCGGCCGAACATGCCCTCGGGGCGGATCATCAGCACCACGATCATCAACACATACGGCACAAAATCCTTGGTGCCGCCGCCGACATAGGGGTCGAGATAACCGGCCGCCATGTTCTCGGTAATGCCGATCACGAGCCCGCCGACGACCGCGCCGAGGATCGAGTCGAGCCCGCCCAGGATCACCACCGGGAACACCTTGAGCCCGACCAATGCCAATTGGTTGTCAACGCCCAGCATCGCTCCCCAGACGATGCCGCCCAGGGCCGAGACCACCCCGGCCATCGCCCAGGCGAGTCCGAAATAGCGCTGGACGTTGATGCCCATCGCCATCGCCACCTGCTGATTGTCGGCGACGGCGCGCATCGCGACCCCGATCCGGCTCTTTAAAAAGAACCAGCCAAAACCGGCCAGAAAAACCAGACTGACCCCGGCGCCGACAAGCTGCACCGGCGGCAGATACACCGGTCCCAGCACGATCGGCGTATCGCCGATCGGCATGTTGATCGCGCGCGTCCCAGCCCCGAACGCGAGCACCGCGGTGCCTCTGAGCACCGCGGCGAGCCCGATCGTCGCCATGATCACCGAGATGATCGGCCGGCCGATCAACGGCCGCAACACGACGCGTTCGAGGCCAAGGCCCAGCGCCACCATGCCAATAATCGCCAGCAATGCCGCCGCCCAGAACGGCAGCCCGGCGAGGTCGCCGGCCGCGGCGGCGATAAACCCGGCGAACATGACGAATTCGCCCTGGGCGAAGTTGATCGCGTCGGTGGCCTTGTAGATCAGCACAAAGCCGAGCGCGATCAGCGAATACATCAGCCCGATCAGCACCCCGTTGATCAGCAGGACAAAGGTGAATTGCCAATCGATGCCGGACATTTGGCAAGCTCAGGCATAGGCCGGGGAGGGCGCCGGCATACCCTCGCCGACGATGGTGTCGATTACCATTTTCGCCTCGACCCGGGTTTTGCGGCCGTCCTCGTAGGTGATCTCGGCCGCAAGCTCGACCGCGTCGCCGCCGCCGTAAAAGGCCTCGACCGCCGCCCCGTACTTCTCGGCGATAAACCGGCGTCGCACCTTGCGGGTCCGGGTGATCTCGTTGTCGTCGGCGTCGAATTCCTTGCTCAGCAATAGAAAGCGGCGGATGCGCGCGGCGGCCGGCAGAGCCGTGTTGCAGCGGGCGATTTCGTCCGCGACCAGCCGCCGGATTTCGGGTTTGGCGCTCAGATCCTGAAACGAGGTGTAGGCGAGATTGCGCCGCTCGGCCCAATTGCCGACGGTGCCGAGGTCGATCGCGATCATCGCCGCCACAAACGGCCGCTCATCGCCAAACGCCACCGCCTCGGCGATATAGGGGCTGAATTTGAGCTTGTTCTCGATGAATTGCGGCGCGAACGGGGTGCCGTCGGCAAGCTTCCCCACGTCTCGCGCGCGGTCGACGACGACGAGATGGCCGCGCCCGTCGACATAGCCGCAATCGCCGGTGCGGAACCAGCCTTCGCCGTCGACCGCATCGCGCGTCGCCTCGGGCTCCTTGTAATAGCCCTGGAACACAGCACCTGAGCGCACCAGGACCTCGCCCGATTGGGCGATGCGGATTTCGCTGCCGGGGATGGCCGGGCCGACGGTGTCGGGATCGGCCTCGCCGTCGCGCTGCAAGGCCGCCAGCCCCGACAATTCGGTCGAGCCCCAGACCTGCTTCAGATTGATCCCGAACCCGCGGAAAAAGCGATAGGTGTCGGGGCCGAGCGGGGCGCCCCCAGTGTAAGCCCAGCGCGCGCGGCGCAGCCCGAGCTGGTCGCGCACCGGCCCGTATACCAGGATTTCCCCGATCATCAGGCCAAGACGCTGCACCAGCGACGACCGTTTGCCCGCGCCGTGGGCGACCTCGACCCGCTCGGCGAGGCGGCGGAAGGCTTCGAATGTCCGGCGCTTCAGCCAACTCGCATCAGCGGCGCGAACCCGCAACTGGGTCAGCATGTTCTCCCAGATCCGCGGCGGCGCCAATGCCACGGTCGGCCCCAATTCGCGCAGATCGCGCTGGACGGTTTCGGGGCGCTCCGGGCAATTGCAGGTGAAGCCGACGAGCAGGGTCAACACCAGTGAAAACAGCGACTCGCCGATCCACGCCATCGGCAGGTAGCTGAGGATGTTGTCGGTCGGCCGAACATCCTCGGCGGCGACAAACCCGGCGGCCGCGGCCAGCAGGTTCGCATGCGACAGCATGACCCCCTTGGGGCTGCCGGTGGTGCCCGAGGTGTAGGTCAACAGCGCGGTGTCCTCGGGTGCGCCGGCGTCGATCTCGTTTTCGAGATAGCCCGGATGGGACGCGCCGAACGCGCACCCGGCCGCCTGCACCTGGTCGAACGCTTCGAGCGCCGGCGCCGGATAGTGCCGCATGCCGCGCGGATCGTCATAGACGATCAGGTCGAGATCGGGCAGCCGCGCCCGCAGCGACAGGATCTTGTCGACCTGCTCCTGGTCCTCGGCCACGACCACCCGGATTTCGGCGTGGTTCAGCACATAGGCCATCTCGCTCGCGATCGCGTCCTGGTACATCGGCACGGCGATGCCGCCGAGGCATTGCGCCGCGAGCTGCGCCCAATAAAGCCGCGGGCGGTTGTCGCCGATCACCGCGAGCTTGTCGCCGCGGCGAAAGCCACGCGCGGCGAGGCCGAGCGCGAAATCGCGCACCTGACGTTCGTATTCCGCCCAGGTAAAGGTCTGCCAGATGCCGCGGGTCTTTTCGCGGATGGCCGGGCGCCCGGCCATCGCGACCGCGTTGCGCCGCAGCAGCCGCGGCAAGGTGTCGGGCGCGGCGCCTGAATGGGCGCGGTCGCCGCTCAAGCCGCCGCCTCCTTCTCAGTCGTTGCGATCGCCCCGCCAATCGAGGTACCGCCGCCGAGATAGGCGCGGATCACATCGGGGTGGCGCTGCACCTCGGAGGGCGTGCCGTCGGCGATCTTGCGGCCGTGATCGAGCACCGCTACTCGCTCGGAAATGTCCATCACCACCGCCATGTCGTGCTCGATCAGGATGACCGTGGTGCCCCATTCCCGGTTCACCTCGAGGATAAAGCGGGCCATGTCCTCTTTTTCTTCCTGGTTCATGCCGCCCATCGGCTCATCGAGCAGCAGGAGCTCCGGGTCGAGCGCCAAGGCGCGGCCAAGTTCGACGCGCTTTCTCAAGCCGTAGGCGAGGCCGCTGGTCGGCTGCTTGCGCAAATCTTCGAGTTCGAGAAGCTCGATCAGCTCCTCGACCCGGGCGCGGTGCGCCGTCTCCTCGCGCTGCGCCAACCCCCAATAGACAAAGGATGCCAAGATCCCTGCGCGCATCCGCACATGGCGGCCGAGCATGATGTTGTCGAGCACGGTCATGCCGGCAAACAACGCGATGTTCTGAAACGTGCGGGCGATGCCGAGCGCGGCGATGCCGGAAGGCCGGGTGCCTGTCACGTCCCTGCCTTCGAACCGGATCGAGCCGGTGTCGGGCTGGTAGAAGCCGCTGATGATGTTGAGCAGCGAGGTCTTACCGGCGCCGTTCGGTCCGATGATCGACGTCAGGCCGCCGCGGCGCACCGAGAGCGAGATGTCCTCGACCGCGCGCACGCCGCCAAAATGCTTAGACACGCCGCGGACGGCGAGCAGCGTGTCCCCGTCCATCGCGGTCGCATCGCCGCTCACATTGCCCGACACGGTGCCGCCTGCATTTCCTCCGCCCGCCCGCCAAACCATCCATGCCGAGCAATTATGGCCGTCATGATGCTGACGCAGGCCGCAGAATGCAATTGCTTCAACAGTGATTTTCGCGGTGCGCCGTCCGGTCTTGCCGCGATCGCCCGCCCGTGAAACGATCGTGCAAGGATTGCTTGTGACTTGGTAGTTAACGAGGATGCCCGAGCCCGAAACCCTGCCGACGACGGTGCTGACCGGTTTTCTCGGCAGCGGCAAGACGACCTTGCTGCGCCGCGCGCTAACGGCACCGGCGCTCGCCGACACCGCCGTCATCATCAACGAGATCGGCGAGATCGCGATCGACCATCACCTCGTCGATTTTGTCGAAGGCAGCGTCGTCGAGCTGCCCGGCGGCTGCCTGTGCTGTGCGGTGCGCGAGGATCTCGCCCGCACCTTGCGCAGCCTGATTGACCGGCGTGCGGCGGGCGACATCCGCGCCTTTCGCCGCATCGTCGTCGAAACCACCGGTCTCGCCGACCCGGCCCCAATCCTCTATACCTTGGGCGCCGACCCGATGCTCGATCATTGCCTGCATCTGGCCGGGGTCGTCACCCTCGTCGATGCGGTTGCCGGCGCGGCAGCCATCGACCGTTTTCCTGAAGCGGCGCGGCAAGCCGCCGTGGCCGACACCCTCGTCATCAGCAAAACCGATCTTGCCCCGTTCGGCCCCGAGCTTGCCTCCCGCCTCGATGGGCTCAACGACCGCGCCCGCCGCCTGCTGGCATGCACGGCCGACGACCCCGGCGTGGTGCTGTTCGATGGGACCACCCGCGCGGCGGCGCCGGTGTTGGAGGTGGCGCCGGTCGCCGCTCACAGCCACGGCATCGACGCGTTTGCGATCAGCTTTGGCGACGCGATCAGCCGGCTCGATTTCGCCCGCGCGCTCGGCGGGCTCGCCCGCGAACGCGGCAACGATTTGCTGCGGGTCAAGGGGATCGTGCGCTTTTCCGATCGCCCGGACCGGCCGGCGGTGGTGCAGGCGGCGCAGCATGCGATGTTCGCGCCCGAATGGCTCGACGGCTGGCCGCCCGACTGGCCGGCGGACCCCTCTGGGGACGACCGCCGCAGCCGGCTTGTTTTTGTCGTGCACGACATCCCGCGGGCCGAGATCCTGGCGCATTTCGCCTTCGCCGACCCCGCTCTGTGGCACGCCCCGAACCGTTCGACACCCGCTACACCCGGCCGAAGTTAGCGCACGTGCAATCCGCTCGGGCCCACAACGACGTCCATCGCATTGGGTTGCGGCGACGGCGGACCGACATCCGCCGGCGTGGCGCTGGCCGAGGCCGGATTTCCCCGACCGGCCGCAGGAGGCCCCTCACACGCGGAAACGACAACGGCAAGTGTTGAAACGATCAACAGAATAGTAAAGGTGCTCATCGCTCGCTCGTCCCAAGATGCTCACGATTCGATTGTGGCTAGCGTGCCGATACCAGTCAACCGGGCATCTCGAACAGCCGCGCTGCGCTGCGCTCAAGCCGCCACGTCGGCGTAGGTGTAGACCTTTGCTTCCCAGCCAAAAATCGCCTCGCGGCCGACATAGGCCGGATCGATGTCGCGCCCTTGAGTGACTTCAACCCATTTCTTGCCGGAGGGGGCGGGCCCCGGCCAGGTCGGGACGACGTAATCGGCACCCGGCGCCGACGCAAAATCGGAGAAATTCGCGAGAACGATCACCGGTGCTGCCGCGAAAGCCCCGCCGCGGCGCCAGCCAATCACCCGCTTGCCGGCGCCAAAATCCGACCAGATGAAATCGGTGTCGTTGACCGAAAGCGTCGTTGCCGTCGTCCGGAGCTTTATCAGCGTCTTGACATAGGCATAGATGCGGCGCCGCATCGGGGCGTAGTAGCCGTCGGGGTTGCCCTGCCGATCGCTGCTGGCGTCCGCGGTCAGCCGCCCGAAATTCACCGGATTGATTTGCTTGCCGCCGCCCTGCGTGACATTGCCGTTTACGTCGAAGAAATCGTGCTGGTCGGCGAATTCCTCGCCCGCCAGCAGCATCGGGATCCCGACCGCGGTCAAGAGGCAGACAAAGGCGAGCTTGATCCGCTTTTCGATCTGCTCATCCGGCATGTTGCGCAGCATCGTGAACAGCCGCTCGTGACGAAATCCTTCGACGTCGTGCTTGGTGACGTAGTTTACCGCCTGGGCACCGTCGGTAAAAACGCCGCCGAGCCGGCAGTCGATCGCCTTGCGCACGCTTGTTTCGAAGTCGTCGCCGCCAACGCTCTCGCCGAGGATGGCGGCCCGCGCGCGGCCCTGGAAATCGTCGTTCCACAACCCGTCGAGCCGGTTCTGGCGGAGGAGGCCGGACGGCAGGCTCAATTCCTCGCCGACGACGAGAAACCGCGCGTCGGCGCCGGCCTCTGGGTCGAGCCCGGCATCGGCCCAGCGCCGCCGCCACAGACTGCGCCCCAGGTCTTTGAACGACTGGACGAAATCCCAACTGGCGACATTCTCGACGCTGTCCATTCGGACCCCGTCGATGCGGAAATCGCGCATCCACCGGGTCAGATAGGTCAGCATTAGCTGACGCGCCGGAAACAGCGATCCGACCTGTCCTGAAACCGGGTCATAGGTCGCGACCGGCTTCGCGTAGCGCCACAATGTGCTGCCAAAACCGTCCCGCGGGCTGCGCGAACCGTCGGAACGGCCCGAGGTCAGCGCATCGGGGTCGTTCGGGTCGGCGTTCGGGTTGTCGATGCAGAAATCGGGCGCGTCGATATGGTTGTAGGGTTCTTCCTTGGCAAAGGCCATCACCGCGTCGATAAAAAAGCGCATCCCCTTGCGATGACAGGCATCGACGAGGCCGGCAAGGTCGCGATTGGCGGTCGGCGAAAGATTGCCCTCGGGAAAGCCCAATTCGTAATCGGGCGCCAGGTAATGGGAAGTGTCGTAGCCCCATTCCCGCTTGTAAAAGCTGTCGGACGGCGGCAGCAATTCGAGCGCGTTGACCCCGAGATCGGCCAGATAGGCCTGGCCCATATCGAGCAATGACAGCTCGGCAAAATTGGCCCCGCCGATCCGCTCGTCGAGAAGGGCGGTCACGTCGAGAAATGTCGCGGCGGCGCGCTCGGGCTCGTTCAGCGAGCGGCTCAATGCCCAGGCCGTCGGCAATTCGTAAATGACGAGCTGGTTGTTTGGAGGCAGCGCATTCGGCGCGTCGGGTGCCGTGAAGACCGCCGACTCGCCCTCCGGATCGGAATCGGCGACCCTGCCTTGGCCGAGATACCGGACCACCGCGGCAGGTTGGCTGCTGTCGCTCGCCGCGGGCGGAAAGACTCGCCAGTCGACGCAGGTGGCGAAGGGATCGGTTACCGCGATCCGGGCCGGCGGCTGCTGCACGGACCGGCTGTCGTCGATTTCGAACCAATAGTGGTAGACAGCACCGTCGTCGAGCCCGCATGCCGCCGCCGCGAGCGCGAACAACCCGGCCGTGTCCGGCACCGGAGCGAGTGCCAACCGCCGCACGCCGCCGACCACCGGCGGATTGCCCGGAACAAGGCGCCCGATCACGAGCTGCGGCGGCGCGTTCTGCGTCCGCGGGCTCCACAGCACAAAACCGGCGGCGCGGCGGTCGAGGATGTCGGCGCTGATCGGCATGGCGCAGTTCGCCTCCAGGCGCTTCGGGCCGGCCGAAGCTCGCGATAGGATAGCGCCTTGGCGAGAAAAGGCTGTGAGCTGGCTCACAGCGCCGCGATTCTGGGGACCCGGCGATCGCCTTCAGCGACCCGCCGGCGTTCCGACGCGTCCAATGGATTCCCGGTGCGAGGCGGGAACACCAGAAGCATATCGGGATATTGAGCGGGGACGGC
>DATMKU010000222.1:0-10238 GCA_035570935.1 Allostellaceae bacterium | reverse complement strand
GGCGGACATGCGGAAATTCCACTGCGGCCGGCCGAATTCGGCGGCCAACGGCCAGACCGGCTCGATCGCCGAGCCGTCGGCGAGCGCCTCGCCCGGCACCCGGAACAAATTCCACCAGCGCCCGGCGATCCCCTGCTGGACGCGGTCGGAAACAAAATAGAGCACCCCGCCGGGCAACCACTCCGGCTGAAAGATCGACTCGTCATCGCCGCCGGCGATCCGGCGTTTGCCGCCGATCGAGCCGTCCTGGGCGATCTCGCCGACCCATAACTCGCAGCCGATCCACGGCATCAGCGGATGGTTCCATTCGAGCCAGGCGAGTTGCCCGCCGTCGGGGCTGAGGCGCGGCGCCGCGTAAAAGTCGCGGCCCGCTTGCAAGACCCGCTGTGGCCGCGACGCGTCGAGCGGCACCTCGACCAGCGTGTTGACGGGCTCGCGCGCGTCGGTCGTGTGGTCCTCGCGCACCCAGATCATCCGCCCGCGAGCGGGGTCCATCACCCCGTCGGCATAGCGCAACCCGCGCGGCCGGCCAGGCTCCGGGGTAATCGGCATCGGCACGGCGCCCGGCTGCTGCCGGTACAGGCGCTGGTCGGCGTCGTTGCAGAAATAGACCGTGCCGTTGTGGACCAGGTAGGCGCCGCCGCCATATTCATGGACCCGGCTGCGGACATTGTACGTCCGGCTGCCGTCGGCCGGCATCGGCGGGGTCACATCGGTTGTCGTCCCGTCCGCGGCGCGGCGCACGAGCACCGAGCGCCCGCCCTCCTGCGGCCGCGATTCGAGCCAATAGACATCGGCGCCGTCGAGCAGGATCTCGCCGAGCCCGATCGACGAGGCAACGATCATGTCGGAGGTGATCGGCGACGACCATGAACCGTAAGCGGCAATTTGTGCCTCAGGCATGGCAAACCTCCGCGCGGCCCCGCCGCCGCCTCGCATGACGCTGCTGTGACATGCGGGATTTAGCATGCCTGCGGCGGGCCGGAATCCCCCGGCCCGCCGCAGTGGAGGAAAGAGCATGAAAGGAATGCCCTTTCTCCTGGTGCTTCGACTTCGCTTGTGGCGGCGGCGCATGCTCCGCGTCATCGTCACGGTGAGCCGGCACTAGGAGCGGTCGGCCGGGGGTCGACGCCCCGGCCGGCTACCTCCGCGAATATAGGCGCGGACGCCGAACGGGTCTACTCGCCCCGATGCGGGCGCGACACCCAGCCATCGGATCAAGACTTCTGCACATAATCGTCGCCTTTTTGCCGGCGGCGCCGGTCCATTCCCATGTGACTGGCAATGCCACGATCCTGCCGCGGTCGGCGTCGCCTCGGCGCTCGATCTCAGGTCAACTAGCAATGACTGTCGGCTGGGCGAGAAGCGGTCTTTGCAACGCGCCGTTGCGGGGCCATTCTGTTGCACAGCAACACCCGTGAGACGCGCAATGGCATTTTCCCTGATCGACGACACCCTCGGCGCGGTTCCGATTACCGCGCTGACCAAAGACCGGCTCTCGACCTGGCTCGAAACGGCGCCGGAGCGCGAGCGCAACTGGGCACGATCGACCGGCTTTACCGCCGAAACCGGGAAGCCTGTTTTGGTCCCCGGCGAGAACGGCCGGCTGGGGCGGGTGCTGGCCGGGCTCGGCGCCGGGCCCGACGCCGCCTCGACGATGTGGGCGCTCGCCGGGCTGGCGGACATGTTGCCGGAAGGGAGCTATCGGCTCGATCCCGTGCCCGAGGGCGCCGAACCGACGCGCCTGGCGCTCGGCTGGGCACTCGCCACCTACGCCTTCGCCCGCTACCACGCCAAGCCCGCGAGCGGGGCGGCGCTGGTGTGGCCCGCAGGTGCCGATCGCGGCCGGGTCGAACGGCTCGCGCGTGCGGCGTTTCTCGCCCGCGACCTCACCAACACGCCCGCCGGCGATCTCGGCCCCGAGGAATTGGCGCAGGCGGCGGTGCGCGTCGCCGAGGAGGGCGGGGCCTGTCATCGGGTCATCGTCGGCGACGACCTGCTCGGCGAAAATTACCCCACCATCCACGCCGTCGGCCGCGCCAGCACGCGCCCGCCGCGGCTGGTCGACCTCGTCTGGGGCGACCCGGCGGCGCCAAAGGTGACCCTGGTCGGCAAGGGCGTGTGCTTCGACACCGGCGGGCTCGACCTCAAACCCGCTTCCGGCATGCGGCTGATGAAAAAGGACATGGGGGGTGCGGCGATCGTGCTCGGGCTCGCCCAGGCGATCATGGACGCAAGGCTGCCGGTGCGGTTGCGGGTGTTGCTGCCCTGCGTCGAGAACTCGGTGTCGGGCAATGCGATGCGGCCGACGGACATTATTCGCACGCGCAAGGGCCTGACCGTCGAGATCGGCAACACCGATGCCGAGGGCCGGCTGATCCTGTGCGACGCGCTCGCCGAGGCCTCGACCGAGACCCCGCAATTGCTGATCGACATGGCGACCCTGACCGGTGCCGCGCGGGTGGCACTCGGCCCCGAGCTGGCCGCACTCTTCTGCAACGACGACAAGCTGGCCGCAGCACTGCTCGACGCCGCTGACGCGGAGGAAGACCCGATGTGGCGGATGCCGCTGTGGCGCCCGTACCGCAAAATGATCGACAGCAAGATCGCCGATCTCAACAACGTGTCGGAGGGGCCGCATGCCGGCGCCATCACCGCGGCGCTTTATCTGCAGGAATTCGTCGAGCCCGGCATCCCATGGGCGCATCTCGACGTGATGGCGTGGAACCCGCAGAGCCGCCCCGGCCGCCCCGAAGGCGCCGAAGCGACGGCGTTGCGCGCCCTCTACGCCCACATTTCTCGCCGATTCGGTTAGGAGGCCGGCCTACCACAGGCGACGAATCGGCCACCGATCAAAGACCGCTTCGTTAGAGACGAGGGTCAGTTCCGCGAGGATCGCCTGGGCGACCAGCATTCGATCGAACGGATCGCGGTGGCCGCCCGGCAGCTGACCGGCGAACTGCGCGTCGCGCAAAGAAATCGGCAACTCATCGAAGCCTTGGCTCGCTACGGCGGCGCGAACGTCTCCAGCAAACGTCTCGGCGTCGCGCAGCTTGCCGATGCGATATTTTGTTGAAATTTCCCAGCCCGAAGCGGCGCTGACGAACACTTCGTTGCCAGCGTCGGCGATGCAGGCCTTGGCATCAAGCGAGAGAGCCGGGTCTCCGAGCAGCCACCAGATCAGCGCGTGCGTGTCCAGCAGCAACCGCACCCGTTATCGTTCCCAGCGGTCGAGTTCGTCCGCCGGCAGCGGATCGAAAAACTCGGGCCCGACGCTGAATTTTCCGCGCATCGCGCCGAATTCGCGTTTGCCCTTTGCCACCGCCGGCACAAGCTTGGCGACCAGGACTTTTCCGCGCGCGATTGTGATCGTCTCGCCGGCTTCGACCCGCGCCAGAAGTTTCGAGAGGTGAGTCTTTGCCGCGAGAACGGTGACGATCTCGCCCATGGGTAATCCTCGCAACCAACATTAGTCAGGTAATTAGCTAATTTGAAGGACGCCGTCAATCCTGCTCGCGCTGGGCGGCTCAATACCCTCGGCTCGGATCGACCTGGTTGAGCAGCGATCGGCCCTCCTCGCAGCGGCGGATGGTGTCGAGGACAATGGCTGCGGCGGTCCGCGGGTTGGTGGTGCCGGCGATATGCGGGGTGACGAGGATGCGCGGGTGACGCCAGAACGGGTGGCCCGGCGGCAGCGGCTCGACACGGAAGACATCGAGTGCGGCCGCCGAAAGCTGGCCGGCATCGAGCGCCGGGATCAAATCTTCCTCGACCAGATGGCAGCCGCGGCCGGCATTGACGAGACCGGCGCCGCGCGGCAGGGCGGCGAAGGTGCGGGCGCATAGGATGCCCGTTGTCTCCGGCGTCAGCGGCAGCAGGCAGACGAGGATCTCGCTCTCGGTAAGCAGCTGCGACAAGCCCCCGGCGCCGGCATAGGTGCGAAAGCCGGCGATCGTTCTCTCGCGGCGGCCCCAGCCGGAAACCGGGAAACCGAGTGCCGCGAGCCTGCCGCCGACAGCCTGCCCGATCTCGCCAAACCCGAGGATCCCGACCGGTCGTTCGCCGGCGTTTTTCTGCGCCAATTCGCGCCAGACCTCGGCTTGTTGCTGGGCGCGATAGTCGAGGTCCCGGCGATGCAGCTGCAGCACTTGCAGAGCCACATATTCGCCCATCGCGTCGGTCAGATAGGGGTCGACCAGGCGGACGATCGGCACGCCCGCTGGCAGCTGCGGGTCGCACAGGATGTGGTCGACCCCCGCACCCAGCGACAGGATCAGCTTGAGGTTCGGCAGCGACGCCAGCAGGCCCGGCTCGGGCCGCCAGACCAGCGCATATTCGATCTCGGCCGCGTCGCCGATTTCCGGCCAAATCCGAATGTCGAGCTCGGGTGCGAGATGCGCCATCTCGGCTTGCCAGCGCGCCGCCGAATCGATCGGGGAACGAAATAAAAGCGCCATCGCCGAGGGTCATAACACAATCGGCGCGGCGGCCATATTCCGGCCCGGTTCTGGGTCCATGACGGCGCGGCCATTGGCAGAAGGGGACGCTTCGATGCGCTCGCTGTGGAGGATGATCGCGGCACGCTGGCTCGGCGGACAGGCGACGGATGCACTGACCGGCGATGCGGCTTTGCTCGATCTGCTGACGCCGGTGGACGCCAACGCGCCGCCGCCCTTTGTGGTGCGCCGTCAATCCGAGGTGTCGCACCGCGCGATGATGTCGCAGCAGGATCGAGCCGCGCCGGAGCGCGAAACCGCGCTCGGAAACGGCGTCGCGACCGACCGCGACGGCTGACGCAAAAGGAGCCCGACGCCGCCGAGCCGCCGCGGCGGCTTCGTCTTCGACGACCCGGCCAGGCGGTTTTCGATCGGCCCGGCGCGGTGTTGCAATATCGGGTGATCCATGTAGTTTTCCGAGTCCGCTGTGTTCGGCGGCGGGACGGTGCGCGCTCTCTTCGAGTATCGCCGCGGGCTCGGCGGGCTTGGCGTCCCGGCCGCCCCACACGAGAAGGACATCAAGGTGAGCAGCCAGAACTCCGGCACGATCGTCTCGATCAATGCGGAGAGAGGTTTCCTCGACAAGCTGCGGGACTATTTCAAACCGCAAGAGATCATCGACACCTCGCCAAAAGTATCCGACGAGGTCAAATACACCACCTGTTATATGTGCGCCTGCCGCTGCGGGATCAAAGTCCATCTGAAGAATGGCGGGATCCGGTACATTGAGGGCAATCGCCATCACCCGGTCAATCGCGGCGTGATCTGCGGCAAGGGTGCCTCGGGCATCATGCAGCAGCACTCGCCGGCAAAGCTGCGCAAACCGTTGAAGCGCGTCGGCGAGCGCGGCGCGGGCGAGTTCCGCGAGATCGAGTGGGACGAGGCGATCGCGACCGCGGTCGAATGGCTGGCGCCGATCCGCGCCGCCGACCCCAAAAAGCTTGCCTTCTTTACCGGCCGCGACCAGAGCCAGGCGCTGACCGGTTATTGGGCGGCGCAGTTCGGCACCCCCAATTTCGCCGCCCATGGCGGGTTCTGCTCGGTCAATATGGCGGCGGCTGGCATGTATACGCTGGGTGGCAGCTTTTGGGAGTTTGGCGAGCCCGATTGGGAACACACCCGCTTTTTCATGATGTTCGGGGTCGCCGAAGACCATGATTCGAACCCGATCAAGATCGGGCTGTCGGGGCTGCGGCGGCGCGGCGCCAAGTTTGTTTCGGTCAATCCGGTGCGCACCGGCTATTCGGCGATTGCCGACGAGTGGGTCGGGATCAGGCCCGGAACCGACGGGCTTTTCGTGCTGGCGCTGATCCATGAGCTGCTCGAAGCCGACCAGATCGACCTCGGTTACCTGGCGCGCTACACCAACGCCGCCTGGCTGGTCATCCAGGCGCCGGGTGAGGCCGATGACGGGCTCTTCGCGCGCAACGAGGCTGGCGAGCCACTGGTGCTCGGACCCTCGGGGTCGCTCGCCGGTGCGATGACGGCGGGCGTGGTCGCGCGGCTCGTTGGAGATGCAACGTTGCCCGACGGAAGGCGCGCGGTGCCGGTCTTTCAGCTCGTCGCCGAGCGCTATCTCGATCCGCGTTACGCCCCCGAGGCGGCGGCCGACATCTGCGGCGTTCCGGCCGCGACGATCCGCCGATTAGCGGCCGAGATGGCGCAGACCGCCTTCGAAGAGGAGATCGAGCTGCCGGTCGCGTGGACCGACTGGGCCGGGCGCCGGCACGACACGATGCGCGGGCGGCCGGTATCGGTGCATGCGATGCGCGGCATCTCGGCGCATTCGAACGGCTTCCAAACCTGCCGCGCTCTGCATCTGTTGCAGATATTGCTTGGCACGATCGATGTGCCGGGGGGGTGGCGTTACAAGTCGCCGCATCCAAAACCGGCGCCGCCCGGGCCAAGGCCGACCGGCAAACCCGACCAGGTCATTGCTGGCACGCCCTTGCCGGGAATCCCGCTCGGCTACCCGATGTCGCCCGAGGATTTGATCATCGACGCCGAAGGCCGCCCGGCGCGGATCGACAAGGCATTCTCTTGGGAGGCGCCGATCGCCGCCCACGGCATGATGCACATGGTCATCGCCAACGCCGCAAACGGCGATCCGTACCCAATCGACACGCTCTTTATGTATATGTCGAACATGGCGTGGAACTCGGCGATGAACACCGCCGAGACGATGCGCATGCTGACCGCCAAGGACCCGGCGACCGGCGAATACCGCATCCCGCGGATCATCTATTCGGATGCGTATTATTCCGAGACTGTCGCTTATGCCGATCTGGTCCTGCCCGACACAACCTATCTCGAACGCTGGGACTGCATATCGCTGCTCGACCGCCCGATCGGCGGGAGCGACGGCCCGGGCGATGCGATCCGCCAGCCGGTCGTCCAGCCCGACCGCGACGTTCGCTCGTTTCAGGACGTGCTGATCGACATCGCCGTGAAGCTCGGGCTGCCGGGGTTTACCACGCCGGCCGGGGAGGCGCGTTATCCCGGCGGCTATCCCGATTACATCGTCAATCACGAGCGCCGGCCGGGTGTCGGGCCGTTGGCCGGCTGGCGCGGCGTCGACGGCGAGCGGCCCGGCCGCGGCGCACCCAACCCGAAACAGTTGGAGCGCTACATCGCCAATGGCTGCTTCTGGAAGCACCAGCTGCCGCCTGAGCAACTCTATTTCAAGCATGCCAACAAGGACTATCTCGAAACCGCAGTCACGATGGGGCTGATCGACTCGGCGCAACCGATCGTGCTGCAGCTCTATGTCGAGCCGCTGCAGCGCTTTCGCCTTGCCGCCCAAGGACACGGCGCGGTCGTGCCGCCGGCCGACCATCGCGACCGCATCGCGACCTATTTTGACCCGCTCCCGTTCTGGTACATGCCGTTCGAGGAAGCGCGCATCGACCGCGCGGCCTTCCCGTTGCATGCGCTGACGCAGCGGCCGATGCAGATGTACCATTCGTGGCATTCGCAGAACGCGTGGCTACGCCAGATCCTCGGCTACAACCGGCTGTATATCAACAGGATGACCGGCCGGGCGCTCGGCCTCGACGAGGAAGATTGGGTGTGGGTCGCGAGCCATCACGGGCGGATCCGGGTCCCGACGCAGCTGATGGACGGGGTCAACCCGGACACGGTGTGGACCTGGAACGCGATCGGCAAACGCGCCGGGGCCTGGGGCCTCGACTCCAACGCGCCCGAGTTCCGTAAAGGATTCCTGCTCAACCATCTGATATCGGAACTGCTGCCCGACGATGGCGGCTACTCTTACGCGAATGCCGACCCGATCACCGGGCAGGCCGCGTGGTACGATTTGCGGGTGCGGATCGAGCGGGCCGCACCGGCCGAGGCGGGCATCAGCGCCCCGTCCTTTCCGACGGTCGCCCATCCGCCGTCGCTGGGCAGGGGGCCTTCGATCCTTCGCTACGGCGCCGAGGATCGGCCGGGAGCCGCCCCATGACCTCGCTGCCGAGGGAATTGCCGGGCCAGAAAAAGCTCGGCCTCGTCATCGATCTCGACATCTGCGTCGGCTGCCACGCCTGCGCCACCGCGTGCAAGGAATGGAACACTGGCGGCCATTCGGCGCCATTGCCCGATTTCGATCCCTATGGCGAGAGCGCTTGGGGGGTTTGGTTCAACCGCATCCATTCCTTCGAAGAGGGCGATGGCGACGGCGCGCGCACCGTGCATTTCCCCAAATCCTGCCTCCATTGCGAGGAGCCCGCCTGCGTCACGGTATGCCCGACCGGCGCCTCCTATAAGCGCGCCGAGGATGGCATCGTTCTCGTCAATGAGTCGATCTGCATCGGGTGCAAGCTGTGTTCGTGGGCGTGTCCCTATGGGGCACGCGAGTTCGATGCCGATGAAGGTGTCATGAAGAAATGCACCTTGTGCATCGACCGGATCTATAACGATCATCTCCCGGAGCGGGACCGCGAGCCGGCCTGCGTCATGGTGTGCCCGGTCAATGCCCGGCATTTCGGCGATCTTGGGGATCCCGATTCCGCGATTTCGCAGTTGGTGCATGACCGCCGCGGACGCGACCTGATGCCCGAGCTCGGATACAAACCGGTCAACAAGTATCTGCCGCCGCGGCAAGACCGAATGCCTCGCGAGACGGCTAGGCTGCCATCGAGCGCGAGGCCGCCTCCGCCGCCCGCCGCCCCTGCCGACAAGCTGCTGCGCTGGGTCGACCGGCTGCTGTCGCGCTGACGGCGCCGCTTGCCCCGCGGAGCACGAGGGATGCATCCCGCTCTTTCGATCGTCTTTTTCACGACCGCGTCCGGCGCCGGCTTCGCGCTTTTGGCGCTCCTCGGGCTCGGCGCGCCGCTCGGCTTACTGCCCGAGGGCGGCTGGTTCGCCTTTGTGGCACTCGCTGCGGCGATCGCTCTGGCCGCCACCGGGCTCGGCTCCTCGGTGTTCCATCTCGGTCGGCCGGAGCGCTCTTGGCGCGCGTTTTCGCAATGGCGTTCCTCGTGGTTGTCGCGCGAGGGGGTTTTCGCGGTCCTGACATTTCTGCCGACCGCGGTTTTCGGGATCGGCTGGGTGTTTTTCGGTGCGACGCGGGGGTTCGTCGGGCTGTGCGGGGTCATTGCCGCCGCCCTCGCCGCCATCACCGTCTATTGCACCGGCATGATCTACGCCTCGCTAAAGCCAATCCATCAATGGCACAACAATTGGGTCGTGCCGAGCTATCTGGCGCTCGGTCTGATGGGCGGGCTGCTGGCGCTCGATTTTCTCGTCCGCCTGTGGGCGCGCTACGCCGGGGGGCTCGCGCTGCTGAGCTTGGTGGTCGTGGTCGTCGCCTGGTGGATCAAGGAGCGCTACTGGCTTTTTATCGACACCACCTCGGCACGCAGCACGGTGGCGAGTGCGACCGCCCTCGGCAGCCGTGGTCGCGTCCGCCGGTTCGAGACCCCGCATACCGAGGAGAACTATCTTTTAAAAGAAATGGGGTTTCAGATCGCCCGCAAACATGCGCGGCGGCTGCGCCGCATCGCGCGGCTTGCCGGATTTGCGCTGCCGGCACTCGGCAGCCTAGCGGCGCTCGTCCTGTCCGGGGCGCCGGGTACCGTGGCGGCCGGGCTCGCATTGGCCTGCGCCGCGCTCGGGCTCGTCATCGAGCGTTGGCTGTTTTTCGCCGAAGCAAAACACACGGTCACCTTGTATTACGGGGCCGACACCGTCTGAGCGGGGGGTGGCGGGGATGCGGTTGGCGCTGCGGGGGTTGGGGCTGATCTGAGCGGGTGGGGCGGGGGAATTTTTGCGGGGGTGGGTCTGGACACGGGGGGCGGGGGTCGCCATGTTTGCCGTTCGCGCGGCCTGCCCTCTAAAGATCCTGGCCAAAAAGATCCTGCCCAAAACATCGCTGCCTCAAAAATCGTTGGTACGATTGGTTGACAAAGACGGGTTGACTTGGGAGGAGGGCGGGGGTTATAAGCGCGGCCCGTTTGGGCATCACCCGGTTGGGGTTGTGCCTGGTTGGGTTTGTTGATTGAGATTGTGGAAGATGGAAGGGATGCGCGGACGGCGGCCGACCAGCGAGATGCTGGGGGGCGTCCTGACGTTCGCGCATTTGCGAGCGTTTTGGAGGCCCTTGTGAGGGGCCGGCCGGGGCGGGGCATGCGTTACGCGTAGAGCGTTATCGGGTGCGTCAGCGGCGGTTGGCCCTGGGATGAACTTGAGAGTTTGATCCTGGCTCAGAACGAACGCTGGCGGCATGCCTAACACATGCAAGTC
>DATMKU010000221.1:0-28516 GCA_035570935.1 Allostellaceae bacterium | reverse complement strand
ACGGCTTATCCCCCTGCATCCGGGGCTACAGAATGTTGTGACGGACGGGGTCGATTTGTGTTAGAACAAATAACGAACATAACGACCTTCGGCGGCCCAGATGACCGATTTTCCCCGTTCCTTGATCGAGTTCCAGCAGCGCTTCTCGGATGAGGCGGCCTGCGTGAGATACCTGTTCGCGGCGCGCTGGCCCGAGGGCTTCGTCTGCCCAGACTGCGGCACCAGTAAAGCCTGGGAATTGCAAACCAAGGCGTGGACCCCGGCCTGCGCCGGGGCAGGCTCTGGGAATGTGCTGGCTGCGGCAAGCAAACCTCGGTCACCGCCGGGACCCTCATGCACCACTCCAAGCTGCCGCTGACCACCTGGTTCTGGGCGGCCTATCTGATGGCCACTCATTCCAACAGCCTGCCCCGGCGCAGGCCGGGGGCATCTCGGCTTTGCAACTGCAACGCCAGCTCGACCTCGGCTCCTACAAGACCGCGTGGCTGCTCTGTGCCAAGCTGCGCCGCAGCATGGTGGCGCCTGGCCGGATCGCGCTCGCCGGCCGGGTCGAGGTCGACGAAACCGAGATCGCCTGCCGCAGCAAGTACGATCCACTGACCGGCGGCGGGCGCAGCCATCAAGGCAAAATGCTGGTCGTCGGCGCCGTCGAGATCGAGGACGGCGGCGCCGGACCCGGGCGCATCCGGCTCGCCGAGGTGCCCGACTACTCGGCCGACAGCCTGCACCCTTTCATTGCCGGCAACCTCGCACCAGGCGCCACCGCCAAGACTGACGGATGGTCCGCCTATCCCGGTGCTCCCAGTGTCAAACACGATCCCCACGTCGTTGGTAAGATGGCCGCCCACATCGTCTTGCCCTGGGTGCACCGCATCTTCTCTAACCTCAAAGTCTGGGCGCTGGGTGTCTACCACGGCTTGCGCCGCAAGCATCTGCAGTCCTATCTCGACGAGTGCGTCTTCCGCTTCAACCGCCGCCGTACGCGGCACGCCGCCTTCCGCTCGCTACTCGGCATCGCCGCCAACCACTCACCCCTCACCTACCAAATGTCGATCTTACCGTAAGCAAAGCCATAAGCCTCTACCCTTGATCAACATTGGTATTTGATCTAACAAGATGATCTTATTTCATGAGTTTGTAAGTTAGCCAATTGATTATTACTGTGTCTTGGCAAAATCATAGCGCTTATAGCTCTTCCTCACTTCCGTTGCCTCTACAGCAGAGCACTTCAGGCAATCGGCTATAGTAACCCACTCTCATTTTTTGCTAGAGCGTGGCGTTTCGCTGTCAGTAAATATGCTGGCCGCCATTGACCGAGATCTCGGTGCCGGTGACGTAGGCGGCGTCGTCGCTGCACAGGAAAAAGATCGTGCCGGCGACATCGGATGGAATCCCGAGCCGGTTCAATGGTATGCGCGGCAGCAACACCTCGGTCTCGGGCGACAGCATCGCGGTCTCGATCTCGCCCGGCGCCACCGCGTTGACGCGTACCCCGAGCCGGGCGAAATCAGCGGCCATCTCGCGGGTCAGCGCCGACAGGGCCGCTTTCGAGGTCGAATAGGCCGAGCCCGCGAACGGGTGGACCTGATGGCCAGCGATCGAGGTGATGTTGACGATCGCACCCTTGCCTCGCGCCAGCGCCGGAGCAAAGGCGCGCGACAAGATCAGCGGCACGAAAAAATTCAGGTGAAACACCCGATGCCAGTCTTGGAGATCGCCGTTGAGGGTGGCGAGCCGCTCGTGGGTTGGCGATTTCGGCGACACCCCGGCATTGTTGACCAGCGCGTGCAGCGGGCCGTCGAGAAAATCCTTGGCCTCGGCGACAAAGTGCTCGAGATCGCCGGGGTCGCCGAGATCGGCGGTGATGTGATGGGTCCAGTTCGGGTCGCGCTTGCACTCAGGCGGCACCACATCGCGCGAGCAGGTGATGATCCGCCAGCCGGCGTCGCTGAAACGCTGGACCGTCGCGTGACCGATGCCGCGGCTGGCGCCGGTCAGCAGCAGGACCTTGCGCTCACCGCTCCCCATGGCGCCGTTCATCGCGCCGCCACCCGCCGCGGAAAGTTCGCGCGCGGCTCCTCGACCCCCTCCGGGTCCTGGTGGATGATGATCTCGGCGTTCGGATAGGCCGAGCGCAAACTCGCCTCGACCTCGTCCGAAATCTCGTGGGCTCGGATCAGGCTCATCTCGCCATCCATTTCGATGTGCAGCTGGATAAAGGCGGTCGGCCCCGCCACTCGGGTGCGCAGATCATGCGCGGCGGCCACCTCGGGATGCGATTGTGCGATCTCTCGGATCTTTTCGCGCTCGTCGTCGGGCAATTCCTGGTCCATCAGCTGGATCAGGGAGAGCCGCGCCAGCCTGACCGCCGACCAGATGATCCAGATGCCGATCGATGCGCCAAACAGCGGATCGAGGATCCGCAGGCCAAAGAGGCCGCTGAGGACGAGGGCCGCGATGACGCTGCCGTTCAGGATCACGTCGCCGCGGTAATGCAATTCGTCGGCGGTGATCGCGATCGAGCCGGTGCGGCGCACGACATGCCGCTGGTACAGCACGAGTGCCACCGTGACGACGATCGAGAACACCATGACCGCGATTCCAGCCCGCGGATTGGTGACGGGGGCCGGCCGGATCAGCCTCCGCGCCGCTTCGGCGAGCAGCAGCAAGGCGCTGCCGGTGATAAACGCCGATTGCCCGAGCACGGCGAGCGGCTCGGCTTTGCCGTGGCCAAAGCGATGCTCGCGATCGGCGGGCGCCATCGCGTGACGCACTGCGAGCAGGTTGACGATCGATGCGGCGGCGTCGAGCAACGAGTCGATGACACTCGACAGCAACGCGACCGAACCGGTCTCGAGCCACGCCGCGAACTTTACCGCGATAAGCAGCAGTGCTACCGCGACCGAGGCGTAGGTCGCCCGCCGCCGCAGCCGATCGGCTTGCGGCCCGTAGATCAAGGGAACAGCCGTTCGCGTCGCCATTCACTGCCCTCGCGAACAAACAACCAACGGTCATGCAAGCGCGAGGGCCGCTCCTGCCAGAATTCGATCCGCCGCGGCACGACGCGAAAGCCCGACCAAAAGGCGGGCCGCGGCACCTCGCCCTCGCCAAACCGCCGGCTAAAATCTTCGACCCGCTGTTCGAGCACGGCTCGGGCGGCGAGCGGCCGCGACTGGTCCGACGCCCAGGCGCCGATCCGGCTATCGCGCGCCCGGCTGGCGAAATAGGCATCGGCTTCCGCGGCCGAAACCGGCTCCGCCCGACCCTCGATCCGCACCTGGCGGCGCAACGCTTTCCACAGAAAGCATAACGCAACATGCGGGTTACCGGCCAGTTCTTCCGATTTGCGGCTTTCGAGGTTGGTGTAGAAGACAAAACCGCGCGCGTCGAAGCCCTTCAGCAGCACGGCGCGCGCCGACGGAAAGCCGCTCCCCGCCACGGTCGCGACAATCATCGCGTTGGCGTCGGGCTCCACCCCTTGGGCGTCGGCAAACCAGCGCTCGAAGGCGCTCAGGGGTTCGGCGTCGGCGATCTCTTCGGTCATCTGCTCCCCCGCACCTGTTCGGACCCGATCGTTTCCCGGATCGCATCGGCCGAGCCCGGCCAGCCGCTCCGATGTGCTGCGCCGTCCTCGGCCTCGGCGATCAGCGCAGCGATCGTCATTTGCATCGCCCCGGCTTCGGCCCGGACGATGCGCTCGATCGCCGGCGCGATTTGCCGCTGCCACGGCGCCGAAACATTGCCGAGCCAGCTGCCGGCAAACGGAAGGTGCAACGCGTCGTAGAGGTCGCGCAGACTGGCGTTCTCAGGGTTCCACGCCAACACCCAATTTCCCGCCTGGGTATGGGCGGCAAACCCGGCCGCGGCGAGCGGCTTCATGTGCTCGTCAATTACCGTCGTGGCAACCCCGAGCTCGGCCGCGAGCGACCGCGTCGCCGGGATCGCGCCCGACCGTTGCGCTCGCGCCAGGGCCGCGATCAACGCCAGGCTCAATCCCAACTGCACCCCGCCGAAAGAGGTCATCCCGAGGCGCTCGTCGATCCGCCAGTGCGGCACGGCCGCGGCGACCTCGGCGCCGACCAGTACCGCCATCCACGAAATGTACATCCACAGCAGAAAGATCGGGATCGCTGCGAGCGCCCCGTAGACGGTCTGGTAATAAGACATCGCGCCGATATAGATCGTGAACCCGATCTTCAGGATCTCGATCGCGGCCGTCGCGACGAGCGCCCCGAGTGCCGCGTCACGCCCGCGAACCTGGCCATTCGGGATCAGCCAATAGAGCAAGGTCAGCGCGACGAATTCGAGCACCGCCGGCACGGCGCGCGCAATCCCGTGCAGCCAGCCGCTCTCCAGCCACTGAAAGGCTTCCTGGCTGAAACCGGCGCGGCGCGCGGCGAGCTCGAAATAGGTCGACAGCGACAGGCTGAGGCCGATCAAAAGCGGGCCGAGGGTGATCAGCGTCCAATAGGCGAGAACGCGCTGCCCCCACGGGCGTGGTGCCGTCACCCGCCAGATCAGGTTGAGCTGGTCCTCGACCGTGACCAGCAGCAGGACCCCGGTAGCGGCGATGCCGATCACCCCGATCGCCGTCGTCTGCGCCGCGGAATTGGCGAAGGCGCGGAACCACCACCCCGCCTGCTCGCCGATCGAGGGAATGAAGAACTTGAACACGAGCCCGAGGATCTGGTCGTGCAGCTGCCCGAAGATCGGAAACACCGACAGTGAGCCAAGCGCGATCGCGGCGAGCGGCACCAACGACACGAGTGCCGTATAGCTCAAAGCGCCGGCGGCGGCGAAGCAGCCGTCGGCGTTGAACCGGCGCAGCGAATAGAGCGCAAAGGCAGCCGTCGCCGTCGCGGCGCGCCGCAACCCGCCGCCGCGTCTGCTTCCTCGGCGCTGTTCCGCCCCAGGCAACATTCCGCGAACCTCGCAGCGTCTAATCTGGTAAACAGGCCGACGCCGGGTAATTATCCGTGGCCCGACACCGCGGCGCCAGCACGATTCGGCATGGCCGGCCATTGGCCCTCTCAGCCGGCCCTGTATAGGATGGACCGCACGGCGAGAAACGGGGATGAGCATGCCGCTGATGGCGGGAAAACGCGGGCTGATTATGGGTGTCGCCAACGAGCGCTCGCTTGCCTGGGGCATCGCCAAGGCGCTGCACAGCCATGGCGCCGCGCTTGCCTTTACCTATCAGGGCGAGGCGCTCGGCAAGCGGGTAAGGCCGCTCGCTGGGAGCACGGGCAGCGACTTTGTTCAAGAATGCGACGTCACCGACGAGCGGAGCCTCGAAGCGGTGTTCGCTGCCGTCCGTCAGCGCTGGGGCCGGCTCGATTTCGCGGTTCACGCCATCGGCGGCACCGATCCCAATGCGCTTCGCGGAAAATATGTCGATACGACGCGTGAGAATTTTGTGCGCACGCTTGATATTTCCTGCTTTTCATTCACTGATATTTGTCGGCGCGCGGCACCGTTGATGACCGATGGCGGCAGCCTGTTGACGTTGACCTATTACGGCGCCGAGCGGGTGATGCCGAATTACAATGTCATGGGCGTGGCCAAAGCCGCGCTCGAAGCGAGCGTGCGCTACCTCGCGGCCGATCTCGGGGGGCAGAGTATCCGCGTCAACGCGATTTCGGCGGGGCCGATCAGGACGCTCGCGGCCTCGGGGATCGGGGATTTCCGCTATATTCTCAAATGGAACCAGTACAATTCGCCGCTGAAGCGCAATGTCACGATCGAGGATGTCGGCGGCGCCGGCCTCTACCTTTTGAGCGATCTTTCCGCGGGGGTCACAGGCGAGGTGCATCATGTCGATTGCGGCTATCATGTCGTCGGCATGAAGGCCGTCGACGCGCCCGACATCTCGGTTGTGTGACTGGCGGCGCGTGTGACAGGTGTTGACTTCGAACCAAATTATCTCGCCCTCGCGCAAGCGGGGGTCCGGGGCCGTGGCTGAAGCGCTGGGGGTCCCTGGGTTCCTGCTTCCGCGGGAATGACGGTTTAACCGTTAGGTCAGAACAACGATGGCCGGCAACTCGTTCGGGACTCTGTTCCGCTTTACCACCTGGGGCGAAAGCCACGGGCCGGCGATCGGCGTCGTCGTCGACGGCGTGCCGCCGCGGCTGCCGCTCGCCGAGCCCGACATTCAGCGCTGGCTCGACAAGCGCAAACCGGGCCAGTCGCGGTTTACGACGCAGCGCCGCGAGGAAGACCTCGTCCGAATCCTGAGCGGCGTCTTCGACGGGGTGACGACCGGCACCCCGATCCAGTTGTCGATCGAAAACACCGACCAGCGGTCGCGCGATTACCGCAACATCGCCGACCGCTTTCGCCCCGGCCATGCCGACTACACCTACTGGAAGAAGTACGGCGTGCGCGACTATCGCGGCGGCGGCCGCGCCTCGGCGCGCGAGACCGCCTCGCGGGTCGCGGCGGGGGCGGTGGCGCGCGCCATTCTCGGCCCCAATGTCACGATCCGCGGCGCGCTGGTGCAGATCGGGCCGTATGCGATCGACCGCGCCCAATGGGATTGGCGGGCGGTCGAGGAGAACCCGTTCTGGTGCCCGGACGCGGCGATGGCGCTCTACTGGGCCGATTATCTCGACGGCGTGCGCAAGTCCGGCTCGTCGGCGGGGGCGGTGATCGAAATCGTCGCCGGCGGCGTGCCGGCCGGTCTCGGCGAGCCGATCTACGACAAGCTCGACGGCGACCTCGCGCGCGCGCTGATGACGATCAACGCGGTCAAGGGCGTCGAAATCGGCGCCGGGTTCGCCGCCGCCGCGCTGAAAGGCGAAGAGAACGCAGACGAGATGCGCATGGCCGATGGCCGCGCCGTCTTTCTGTCGAACAACGCCGGCGGCATCCTCGGGGGCATCTCGACCGGGCAGGAGATCGTCGCGCGGTTTGCGGTCAAGCCGACCAGCTCGATCCTGACCCCAATGCGGACGATCGATATAGACGGCAACGAGGTCGAAATCGCGACCCACGGCCGTCATGACCCCTGTGTCGGCATCCGCGCGGTGCCGGTTGGCGAGGCAATGGTCGCATGTGTGCTCGCCGACCATTTGCTGCGCCACCGGGCGCTCGGCGGCAACATCTGAGCGATGCGCCGCCTGCTGGTTGGCTTTTTTGCGGCGATCGGGGTCCTGGCGGTCCTGTTCGGCATCGCCCTCGCGGTGGCGGTCATCCGCCTGCAGCCCGGCAAGCCGTCGCTTCCCAACAACATCATCCTGTCGGCGGATTTGAACCGCGGGCTCGCCGAAGGGCGCGGCGAGGAAGGCTGGCGGCGGCTGGTCCTCGGCGGCAAGCCGAGCCTGCGCGACTTTCTCGACGCGCTGCAGGCCGCCGGAGCCGATCCGCGGGTCAAGGGTATCCTCGCCCGCGTCGGCGATGACGAAACCGGCCTTGCCGAGGCGCAGCAGGTGCGCGACGCGATCGCCGCCTTCCGCGCCAAGGGCAAGTTCGCGGTCGCTTTCGCAGAAAGCTTCGGCGAGTTCGGAGCTGGGACCCGTCCCTATTACCTGGCGACCGCGTTCGACCAAATCTGGTTGCAGCCGATGGGCAGCCTCGGGCTAACCGGGCTTTATGCCGAATCCACCTTTTTCAAGGGCGCGCTCGACCTCGTCGGGATCGCTCCCGAATTCGACCACCGCGGACAATTCAAGACCGCAGCCAATGTCCTCACCGAAACCAGGATGACCCCGCCGGCGCGCGAAGAGGTCGAGGACCTGCTCGCTTCGATCTCGGGGCAGGTCGTCGGCGGCATCGCGCAGGCCCGCAAATTATCGCCGGACGCGATCCGCGGCGCGATCGACCGTGCGCCACTGCTCCCCGACGAGGCGTTGCAGGCCAAGCTCGTCGACCGGCTCGGCTATCGCGACGACGCGATCGCCGCGGCCCACAAGCGCGCCGGCTCCGATGCCGAGATCGTCGACCTAGCGACCTATCTCGACGGCGCCGGCCGGCCGAACCGCAAGGGCGAGCGGATCGCGCTGATCTACGGTTCGGGGCTGATCGTCCGCGGCGGCGGCGCGGCCAACGCGCTGGCAGGCTCCGACGAAATGGCGGCGAACGACATGACGCGTGCCTTCCGCGACGCGGTGCGCGACCCCAAGGTGCGCGCGATCCTGTTCCGCATCGACAGCCCCGGTGGCTCGGTCACCGCCTCGGAGACGATCTGGCACGATGTCGTCTTCGCCCGCGAGCGCGGCAAGCCGGTCATCGTGTCGATGGGCAATGTGGCGGGCTCCGGCGGCTATTACGTCGCGGCACCCGCCGACAAGATCGTCGCCGAGCCGGCGACCTTAACCGGCTCGATCGGCGTGCTCGCCGGCAAGCTGGTCGTCGCCAAGCTGTTGAAAAAGATCGGCGTATCGACCGACGCGGCGCAGTTCGGCGCCAATGCCGCGATGTTCAGCGCCACCTCCGACTTTTCGCCGTTGGCCCGCGGGCGGCTGCAGGCGTTTCTCGACGCAACCTACCAAGGCTTCAAGGACCACGTCGCCGCCGGCCGCCACCTGACCCCGGACGCGGTCGAGGCGATTGCCCAAGGCCGGGTGTGGTCGGGCGAGGAAGCCAAAGCCAACGGACTCGTCGATGCGCTGGGCGGTTATGAGGTGGCGCTGCGCCTGGCCAAAGAAGTCGCCAACATCCCGGCCGACGCGCCGGTCGAGCTGACCGTCTTTCCGCGCCGAGAGGGCCTCGCCGCGTATCTCTACGATCGCCTGACCGGCAAGGAGCGCGACGACAACGACATCGGCGTCACCGCGCTCGGCCGCGCGATCGAAGCGGCGCAGCCGATGGTGGAGCGGATCGAGGCGCTGCTCGACAATACCGCCATGGTGATCATGCCGTCCTTCGGCCAGCCTCGATAGGCTTTACGAGGCCCCCTCCGCCCCAACCGCGGGCGTGTCGACCCCGCTCGGGAACAGAATCGCACGGCTGACGGTTAGCCAAATTGGCCGCCGGCGCCGGATTTCCGCGCTTCGGCAGCCGATGCGATCGAAATTGGGGGCGGCGAGGCACGGCGAGATGTTCGGTACAGCGATTTTTCGCCTTGTCGATTTTTGCACCCGGCGGGCGTGGTGGGTCATCCTTGCGGCAGCGATCCTGGCCGGATCTTGCAGCGTCTACGCGGTGCGGCATTTCGCTGTCAACACCGACAACAAGGCGCTGTTTCCACCGGAATTGCCGTGGGCGCAGCGTGCATTCGACTACATGCGCGCCTTCCCGCAGCCCGATGTCATCGCCGTGATCGATGCGCCGACGCCCGAAGGCGCCGAGGAGGCGACAGGTGAATTGGCGACCGCGCTGGCGCGGCGCAAGGACCTGATCCGCAACCTGCGAGAGCCGCAGGACGGCGCCTTCTTTCAGCGCAACGGCCTGTTGTATCTCCCGACCGGCGAGGTGGCGCGGCTGACCGGGGGCCTGGCCAAGGCCGCCCCGCTGCTCGCCACGTTAAGCGCCGACCCGAGCCTGCGCGGTGCTCTCGACGCCTTGTCGGACGCCTTGGCGGGGGTGCAAGCAAAATATTTGCCGCTCGACGCATTGACCCGCCCACTCGATATGGCGGCGGACACGGCGCAAGCCGCACTTGCGGGCCGGCCCGCGAATTTTTCCTGGCAGGTATTGGCGAGCGGTCGCGAGGCCCAGTCCGACCAACTCCGCCGTTTTATCGAAATCGAGCCGGTGCTCGACTATCGCGCGATCGAACCCGGCCGCAACGCCACCGACGTCATCATGCGGACGGCCCAGGAATTGCGGCTCGAGCAGAAATACCAGGCGCGGGTGCGGCTGACCGGGCTGGTCCCGATCAACGACGACGGTTTTGCGACGCTGACCAAAAACGCCGGTCTCAACGCCGCGATATCGCTCGGAGCCGTGGCCCTGATCCTGTGGCTGGCGCTGCGCTCCGGCCGGATCATCCTGGCGGTGGTCGCCAGCCTCGCCGCCGGGCTCACGGTTTCCGCGACGGTCGGCCTGTTGCTGGTTGGCGCTCTGAATTTGATCTCGGTCGCGTTTTTTGTGCTGTTTATCGGCATCGGCATCGACTTTGGCATCCAGTTCAGCGTGCGGTATCGGGCCGAGCGCTACGAATTGGGCACTTTGCGCAGCGCGCTGCGCAGCGCTGCCCGCAAAGCCGGGCCGCCTCTGGCGCTCGCCGCCTTGTCGACCGCCGCCGGTTTTGCGTCCTTTGTTCCAACCGACTATCGCGGCCTGTCGGAACTCGGCGAAATCGCCGGAGCCGGCATGGTTATCGCGTTTTTGACCAGCGTCACCCTTCTGCCGGCACTGCTGACCGTGCTGAAACCCAGAGGCGAGCGGAACCCGATGGGTTTTGCCGCGCTCGCCCCGGTCGATCGCTTTTTGGCACGTCACCGCATTCCGGTGCTCGCCGGCACCGCCGCCGCCGTCATCGCCGCCTCGCCGCTGCTGTTGTTTCTGCGGTTCGACTTCAATCCTTTGCATCTGCAAGACGCCAAGGCGCCGGCGGTCGCGACCTTTCTCGAACTGCGCAGAAACCCGCAGATCGGCGCCAACGCGGTCGACATCATGACCCCGACGCTCGGTGCCGCCAATACGTTGGCGCGGCGGCTGAGGTCGCTGCCGCAAGTGGCGCAGGCATCGACCCTCGACAGCCTGGTGCCCGGCGACCAGCGGCAAAAACTCCAACTGATCGGGAAAGCCGCCGCGGCGATAACCCCCTCGCTCAACCCAGCAAAGGTCGAGCCGCCGCCGAGCGACCCGCAGAATATCGCGGCTCTGACCTCAACCGCCGCGGATCTCGCTCGGATCGCCGGCAATTCAGCGGGGCCGGGGGCCGACGCGGCGCGGCGGCTGGCCGGCCTCCTGGCTCGATTGGCGGCAGCCAACCCCGCCATGCGCGAGCGGGCCGAGGCGGCGGTGGTCGAGCCGTTGCGCACCGCCCTCGACCAGCTGCGGCAAGCCTTGACCCCCGAGCCGATAACGCGCGCCGCGATACCCGCCGATCTCGAGCGGCAATGGGTGACGCCCGACGGACATGCCCGGGTCCAGGTTCTGCCCAAGGGCGACCCCGACGACACTAGCGTGGTGCGGAATTTTGTGACGGCGGTGCTGGCGGTGGCGCCTGATGCCACCGGGCCCGCGGTGCTGCTGTGCGAGGCCGGCAACACCGTCGTTCGCGCGTTTGTCGAAGCCGCGATATTTGCCCTCGGCGCGATCCTGCTATTGCTGGCGATCACCCTGCGCCGGGTGCGTGACGTATTGCTGACGCTGCTGCCGTTGCTGGTCGCCGCTATCGTCACCTTGGAACTGTCGGTGGTTTTGGGGATAAGGCTCAATTTCGCCAATATCATTGCACTGCCATTGCTGCTCGGGGTCGGCGTCGCCTTCAAGATCTACTACGTCATGGCATGGCGCAGCGGCAAGACGGCGCTGGTGCAGTCGACCTTGACCCGCGCCGTCGTATTCAGTGCGCTGACGACGGCGACCGCCTTTGGCAGCCTGTGGATGTCGAGCGACCCCGGCATGTCTAGCATGGGCGAGCTGATGGCGCTGGCACTCGTCTGCACGATGGCGGCGGCGGTGCTGTTCCAGCCGGTGCTGATGGGGCCGCCGCGACGGCAGCCCGACTGGGCGGGCATCGTCCAGCCCCGTCATGCGCCGGTCGCGGTTGATCTTGACGCGCCGTTGCCGATCCCGGCCGTTTCGAGCAATCGGCCTGCCGATCGCCGCCGGCAGCCGGCCGAGCACGAATTCCAACAATGAGCGACGCATCCGCCACGCGCCCGCGGCAGGGACGAACGAGTCTGGCGCTCGACAATTTGCGGGCCTACGTCATCTTGCTGGTGCTGGCGTTCCATTCTTCGCTCGCCTATCTCGCCTTTCTGCCGGCGCACCCGTTTGCATTCGACGGCCCGCCGTTTCAGTGGCGCGCGTTTCCGATCATCGACAGCCGGCGCTCGCTCGGTCTCGAACTGTTCTGCGCATGGCAGGACGTGTTTCTGATGACATTGTTCTTTTTTTTGTCCGGGCTGTTCGTCTGGGCGAGCCTGAACCGCAAAGGAGTGGCGCCCTTTATCGTCGACCGCATGCGGCGACTGGGGTTGCCGTTTGTGCTGGCCGTCGGAATTTTGATGCCGATCGCGCAGTATCCGACCTATCTGCAGACCGCAGCGGAGCCCGGTTTCGCAGCCTATTTACGGCATTTTCTAGCACTGCCGATCTGGCCCAGTGGCCCGATGTGGTTTTTATGGCTGCTGCTGAGCGCCGATCTACTCGCCGCCGGTCTGCACTCGATTACCCCGCGTTGGGGGGAATGGCTCGCCCGGCTGTCGAGCACCGCCGGCACGCAACCGCTCAAATATTTTGTCTTGCTCGTCGTCGCGTCGGCTCTCGCCTATGTTCCGCTGGCGCTCGCCTTTGGCTCCGAAGCGTGGAGCCAGTTCGGCCCGTTCGCGTTTCAGCTCAGCCGTCCGCTGCACTATGCTCTGTACTTTTTTGCCGGCGCCGGGCTCGGCGGCTATGGCATCGAACGCGGCCTCTTTGCACCCGAGGGCGCGCTGACCACGCATTGGAAAACATGGCTCGCGCTTGCAATCGGGTCGTTTGCGCTGTGGCTCGGTATGACCGCACTGGTCGTCAAATCGCATGGTCCCGCCTCGATCGGGTTGCACATTATCGACGATCTGAGTTTCGTCTTTGCCTGCCTGTGCAACTGCTTTTGCGTGCTGGCGCTGGCGCTGCGCTTTGCCGCACGGCAGCGGGCATGGCTCGACGAGCTGAAGCTCAATGCCTACGGCATGTACCTTGTTCACTATGTCTTTGTGATCTGGCTGCAATATGCATTGTTGCCGGCGAGTCTGCCGGCAGTCGTCAAGGCCGGCACGGTCTTCGCGGGTACGATGGTGCTGAGCTGGGGAGCGACCGCCGGGTTGCGCGGCCTGCCGCCGATTTCAGCGCTCCTCGGCGGCGGCCGGATCGCCGCTAGGCCGTCGTGACCGTTGTCCGCTTGCGGACGAACGCGCCGATGCGCGTAATCGCGCCCCGGGCTTCCGGCATCATTGAGGCGAACAGGTGCCACACATGCGGCATCCGCGGCCAGATTTCGAGCACTACCTCGCATTCCGCGGCGCGCCAGCGATCCGCTATGCGGGTCGCATCATCCAACAGAACCTCGTCGCTGCCGACCTGAATTAAAGCCGGGGGCAGGCCAGTTGGATTACCATAAAGTGGCGAGGCATAGGGGTGCCGCGGGTCGGCGCCGGCGAGATAATACTCGGCGATCGGCGGTATCCCGTTTGCATCCACAAACGGGTCGGCGCCGGCGTTGCGGTGCAGCGACGCCCCGGTCAGCGCCAGGTCGGTCCACGGCGACAGCGCCACCGCCGCGGCCGGCAACGGCACCCGGCCTTCGTCGCGGCATCGCAGCAGCAATGCAAAGGCGAGCCCGCCGCCGGCCGAGTCGCCGATCACCGCGACCTGGCGCGGGTCGGCGCCCTCCGCCAGCATCCACTTATAGGTGGCCATTGCGTCGTCGAGCGCCGCCGGAAACGGGTGCTCGGGCGCCAACCGGTAGTCGGCCGCCAAGAGGCGGGCGCGCGCGACGCTCGCCAGCCGCCAGGTCAGGTGGCGGTACAGCGACGGCGAGCCGATCACGTACCCGCCGCCGTGCAAATACAGAATTTGACGATCGTGCTGCGAGACCGGTGCTGTGACCCATTCCGCCGCGACCCCGCCGGCATCGACCGTGACCCGCTTGATCTCGGGTGGAGGATTGGGAACCCATCGCGCGGCGGCAGCCGCGCGCCGGCGCCTTTCCTCGAGGCTGGCCTTCGGACCGGGCTTGCCCTTTAAGAAGGCACGCGTCCCCAGCCGCAAAAGCTCCGCGCGCAGGCTCATCGCGGGTTCAGCGCGCCGCGGCGGCGCGCATCTCGCCCGCCACCCTAACCCGCACCCGCAAAGCGTTGCCCGGCAGATAAGCGAGCGGCATGTCTTCGACATCGACGGTCTCGAGGGTTTCACGATCGGCACCGGCGGCGACCGCACGCTCGCGGGCTTGCGCTTCGGCCGCCGCAATCGCCGCCACCCGGTCGAGATCGCGGTAGATCTGGTCGGTCTCGCCGCTGATTTGCGCGATCGCGGCACCGACCGCGTTGGCGTGCTCGCCATGGGGTACGCGGATCACCCGCGCGGCGCCGGCGAGCCGGTCGGGCACCAAGAACGCGCCGCCGCCGACCGCGACCAGCGGCAAATCGCCGGCCTCGGTCTTGATGCGGTCGACCGCGTCTTCGATCCGCTCGCGCGCCGCCGCCAGCACCGCCTGCGCGAATTCCCGCGGCAGATCCGCCACCCGGCGGGGGTCGCCGATGGCGGCGATGCCGGCGGCCACCGCAGCATCGGTCGCAGTCAGCGCGCCGCCGCCAAAGACCAGCGCCTCGTGCGTCAGCCGATGGCCAATGCTCTTGGGGCCGACCCACAGCGGGTCGCGGGTGACGAGGCTGCCGCCGCCGAGCCCGATCGAGAGCAGGTCGGGCATGCGAAACAAGGTGCGCACCCCGCCCACTTCGACGACCGAATTCGCCTCGCGCGGAAAGCCGCGGCGCAGCTGGCCGATATCGGTCGAAGTACCGCCAACATCGACCACTATCGCGTCGGCGAGCCCCGACAGAAACGCCGCCCCGCGCATCGAATTGGTCGGACCCGAGGCGAAGGTCATGACCGGCAGCGCCGTCGCCGCGGTGGCCTCCATGACGGTGCCGTCGTTCTGTGTCAGATAGAGCGGAGCCTCGATCCCGCTCGCCGCGAGCGCCGCGCCAAACCCGGCGACCGTCCGCCGCGCGAGGTCGATCAAGGCCGCGTTCAGCAATGCTGCATTCTCGCGCTCGAGAAGGCCGATGCGACCCAAATCGCGCGACAGAGTGACGGCGGCATCAGGGCATTCCTCGGCGAGGATCGCGGCGGCCCGCTCTTCGCAGGAAGGATCGACCGGCGAGAATATCGCGGCGACCGCGACAGCTTTTATCCCGCTCTCCCTGATCGCCCGCGACGCCCGCCGCATGCCGTCTTCGTCGAATGGCACGATTGGGCGGCCGTCGTAATCATGCCCGCCTTCGAGCATGAAGACGTCGCCGCGAACCAACTCTGCGAGATCGGCGGGCCAGTCGCAGAACGGCGGCAACGACGCCGCGGCCGGCAACCCGATGCGCACAGCCGCGACCCGGCCCAGTCCTTGCCGCTGGACTGCTGCGTTGACGAAATGGGTGGTCCCGATCACGACGGCGTCGATGGCGCCGCGCGCCACGCCCGGAAACGCCGACAATTCGCCGAGTGCCGTAACAATGCCGGTCGTCACGTCCTCGGTGGTCGGCGTCTCGACCGCATGCTCGACGGCGCCGTCGGCGAGCAGCACCGCGTCGGTATTCGTCCCCCCGACATCAATGCCTATGCGACGCAGCGGTGGCGGCATGCGAACCCTTTCACGCTTCATGTTGACGCAGCAAACGAGTCAGTTCGCCGATATCCGGCCATTCCTCGCAACGATCGACGGCGCGCTCCATTTCGCCGGCGCCCCTCGCGGTCAGCACGATTTCGGCGAGTTCGCGGAATTTGGCACGGATCTCTTCCTCGGCGAAGGGCTGCTGAAAATCGCCGCGATGGCTGTCGCGGGACTGCGTGCTCTGCCTTCCGTCGGTCAGCGTCACGGTGACACGCGCCGGCCGCAACCGCGGCGCCGCCGCACTCATCGCCGGGTCCTCGCTGATGTGAACCCGGCGGCGCAGGGTGGCGACCGCGGGGTCCTGCAACGAGCTGTCGTCGAGCGCCGAGAACCCCGCATTGCCGCGCACGGCCATCACGGCAGCGGTGTGCGGCAGCGAATATTTCGAGGCAAAATAATTGGCCGGCTCAGGGTTGCACATCACCGAGGCAAAGCGGTAGGTCGCGACCTCGATGCGCTCGATCTGATCGGGATTCGGGCGCAGTTCCGCCAATGCCGCGGCGAGGCAATCGAGCGCCGGGTGGATCGGGTTGCAGCACGCGTAGAGCCGGAAATAATTGCGGGTGATGTGCCAGGTCTCACCGAGTTCGTCCGTCACATAGTCGGGGGTAAAGCCGTCGCCGACGAGATTGCCGAGCGCCTCTTCGATCGCGTCGGGCTGCGCCGCGAACCCGGCGAGCGCCAGTTCCGGCGCCAGTGCCGCGGCAAACCCGCTCATACCACCGGCGACGTTTAGTGTCGTGGCGCCCGCCACTGCGTTCGTGTAGCTCGGCGTCACCATCAGCACCGTGGCGATCCGCATCGCCAGGCTGATCCCGGCGGCGTCGAGACCGCGCAGTCGCGCCCCGGCCGCGGCGGCGGCCAGCAATGACACCTGGCCGTTTTGGTGGGCCAACGGGCGCGGCGTGAACCCGCCGGCGATGCGCGCCGCGACATCGTAGCCGAGCACGAAGGCCGTCAGCATTTCGCGGCCCGTACTCCGGGTCTGCTCGCCGACCGCCAACACCCCGGGCAACACCTGCATCGCCGCCTGGCCCGACACAAAACGCAGCCCCTCGCACAATTCGATCGACCGCCCGGCAATACCGTTCAGCAAGGCCGCGGTGCGCGGGTCGGCGCCGGGCCAGCCGCCGGCGTAGATTGTGGCGCCGGTCCCGGCGCCGGCCGACAGCTGCCGCCGCAACCGCACCACCTCGGGCCGCTCCGACCCGGCGAGGATCACCCCGAGCGTGTCGAGCACCACCAGCTTGGCATGATGCTGGACCCCCTCGGGCACATCCTCCCAACGCGTCTCGGCGACGAATTGCGCCAGCGTCTCGATCTCTCGGCCCATCGGTGCGGAACTCCTCGCGGTGCCAGGCGCGGCGATGGTAGCTTCGCCCGGCCCGCGGCGTCACGCATTGGAGAAGGAACAGAGAGATGGCCGTTGTCGAGACCGAGCGTTTGGGACAGATCCTCGTCGTGCGGATGAACCGGCCCGAGCGGCTCAACGCGCTGAACCACGAGATGCGCAGCCAGCTCGCCGAGACCTGGACCGAGTTCCGTCATTCGAGCGAGCTCGAAGTCGCGATCTTTACCGGGACCGGCCGCGGTTTTTGCGCCGGCGAGGACATGCGGGAGTCGCTAGCCGCCGGCCGGCCGGGCGGGAGCCGGCCCGACATCGAAGACCCGTTCATGACCGGGGCGCTCGAAAAGCCGGTCATCGCCGCGGTCAACGGCTATGCGATGGGCGGCGGTTTTATGCTGGTCGAACGCACCGATCTGCGCGTTGCGACAAAAGGTGCTGTGTTCGAGGTATCCGAGGCGAAGCGCTGGCTGGTCGGCGGCTACAATCACGGGCATGTCGCCAACCTGCCCTACCCGATCGCAATGGAGATGGCGCTGGGCTTTCGCTTCACAGCCGAGCGCTTTTACGAAATCGGCTTTCTGAACCGCCTCGTCGAGCCCGACCAGCTGATCCCGAGCGCCGTCGCGATGGCCGAGCATTTGTTGACCCTGCCGCCGGCCTCGCGGGTCAACACCGTCCACATGATGCGCCAGATGCGGCCCATGCCGTCGCCCGAGCAACAGCGTCTGGCAAAGGCCCTGCACGAGCACGGCGCCAAAAGCGACCTGATCGAATCGCGCGCCGCCTTCGCCGAAAAGCGCCCGCCCAATTTCAAGGGCTGGGACGATCCCGAAGACCGCTTCCGCCTGCCGACGATCGATATGGTGAAGGGCTGATCACGCCATTCGTCATCCCGGCGCAGGCCGGGACCCACCCGATCCACAATTCGCGATGTTTCCAAGATTGTGCCCAACGGTGATGCGATCTTCGAACAGGACCGCAGTGGAATTATGGATACCGGCCTTCGCCGGTATGACAATGAGGCGATGAAATGACTAAACAGGATAGCGGCCCGCTCGCGGGGCTCAAGGTGCTCGACCTGACCGAGCACATGGCGGGGCCGTTTTGCACGATGATCCTCGCCGATATGGGCGCGGAGGTCGTCAAGCTCGAACGGCCGGGCAAAGGGGATTCGGTGCGCGCCTGGGGCGACGGCAGCGAGCGCAACCCGTATTTCCGCTACATCAACCGCAACAAGAAGGGCATCACCCTCGACTACAAAACCCCCGAGGGGAAGGCGCTGTTCCTGCGCCTTGTCGAAAGCATCGACATATTGGTCGAGAACTACCGGCCGAACGTGATGCCGCGCGCTGGGCTCGGGTTTGAGGATCTGCATGCGCTCAACCCGCGGCTCGTCTACGCCCAGCTCTCGGGGCTCGGCTATGACGGGCCCTCTGCCGGGCGCGGCGGCTTCGACCTGATCGCACAGGGGATGGGGGGCATCATGCATGTGACCGGCGAGACCGACGGCCCGCCGACCTCCGTGGGGTTGCCGATCTGCGACCTCGGCACCGGCATGTGGGCGGTGCAGGGCATCCTCGCCGCACTCTACGAACGCGAGCGGACCGGCACGGGCCGGCTCGTCGAATGCTCATTGCTGGAGACCGCGATCGGTTTCAGCTCGTGGACCTCGGCGCAATGGCTCGCCGACCACGAGGAGCCGACCCGCCAGGGTTCGCGCCACCGCCAGAACGCACCCTACCAACGGATGAAGACCAAGGACGGGTATCTGATGATCGGCGCTGCTGGCGAGGCGATCTGGCAGCGCTGTGCCGCCGCCCTCGGCCATCCCGAATGGCGCCGAGACCCACGCTTTGCGACCAACCAGCAGCGCATGCAAAACCGCGCCGCACTCGAAGCCGCCATGGAAGACGTGTTCGCCACCGGCACGACCGATCACTGGATCGCAGTTTTGGAAGCCGCTGGCGTGCCGTGCGGCCCGGTCTACAACTATCGGCAGATGTTCGCCGATCCGCAGGTAGAGCACCGCAGGCTCGTTCAATACGCGAGCGACCCGGAATTGGGCAAGGTCGCGCACATCCGCACGCCGATCAAAATCGGCGAGGCCATCCGCGTCCGCACCGTCGCCCCCAAGCTCGGCCAGCACAACGCCGAAATCTTCGGCCGCCTCGGCGTCGGCGAGGCCGATCTCGCCGCCCTTCGCGAGCAAGGCGTGGTATGATCCCGCTACGCAGGGTTATTTACGGTACCTGAGGCGCGGGGCATGGCCCGTGGTTTTCATTCTCGGGAACGGTCGGTTATGCTTTCAATATCCGTTCCCAACGGGGCGGGCCGATTTCAGGCGCGGCCGTTACTCGGGCGGCGGGAAAGCGCTGGTTACCTGACCAGGGGCGGCTGTGGTGAAGTGGTTGACGGGGCTCTCCACCCCATCGCTCTGCCCACCCGACCCCATCGACGTCACCTCGTAGTAATAGGTGGTGTCAGGTCTCAGATCGAGCATGCGCACCCGAAAGATCGTCTCCGCGTGGCCGCGGTTGAGCCTGATGTGCGATTTCGCGGTCTGGCTTAGATCCTTGGGATCCATCCCATAGTGTATGACGGCGAAATGATCGTCGTCGCCCCCCGGGTTGGTGCTGGTCCATCTGATGATGGCGAGGTCGTCGTGAGCAATTTCGAGCGCCGGCGCCTTGGTGATCTCAACGTGCTCTGCCTTCTTCTGCGGAGGAGGGTTCTGAGCGCCGATTGGACTGGAGCAGAGCAGGCTGCCGGCGGCGGCGATGATCGCCAGTTTCACCAGCAGTCTATGCATCGAACAGACCATAGCTATTCCCTTGGGGAGTAGGGGGGCCGCGCGCGGCCCCCATACAAGTCCCGGTCCGTCCTATGGGATCTTCATCGTGGGCAGCGGCGGGACACCGCAGATATCCGTTGCGCACGGGAATTGCGCAAGGTTCCAGGTGGGGATGAGATAGGCATTGCCCTGGTTCGATGCGGTCTCGCCCGGCGTGGTGGTCGAGCACTGACCGGTAAAGGTATCGATGTTCTTGTAGGTGCTGACAGTCGGGTTGGCCGGGTTATAGCCGTCCGTCAAGGTTTCCAGGAACGCGACGATCTGGTTCTCCTCGGTATCGGTCAAGCCGAGGGCGCCGGTCGTCATGTCGATGTTGTTCTTGACCTCGGGTTGCGGCCAGCAGGTCACCCTTTCCACTGTTCCGGCCGGGCAGTGCCCCGAGGTAACGGCGAATGCATACGTTTTGTTCCCGTTGGGGTTCGGCACCGAGTCGCGCGTGTTATAGAAGTGCACCAGTTGCTTCAGGCTCTTGATGTAGCCGTTGTGAAAGAACTCCTTCTGGAAGTACGGGACCGGCTTGCCGTTCGCTGCCTGGCCGGCCTCGGTGGTGGGGCACTGCGGCGGGGTCAGCGCCACATCGCGCGCCGTCATCACCTGCATTTGGCCATCCGCCGTCGGCGCCAGCGACAGCCACTCCGGCTGGTTGGGATCGGGGAAGCTTTGCGGGCCGCTCCTGAGGAAATTGCCGAGCCCCAAATCTCGGTAGCGCAAGCCGTCGGGATTGGGGGTAAACCCGACGCCATCCGCTCTGCTCTCATAGAACAGGGAAATTCTGGGATTAAGCGGCAGACCCTCATTGGCGAAGCCGTGGCAGGTGAAAAGAGGTTCTACGCTGGCAGTGTTGCCGGTGTCGGTCTGACCTGGGGTCAGGGTGGTGGATCTGCCGTCGACGTGGCAGGAATTGCAGTTGCCTTTGCCGTTGAACAGCTTGTACCCGGCCATCTCGTCGGCGGTAAGCGTGACCCCTGCGGTGCCCTTCAAGTACCAATCGAATTTCGAGTTGAACGGGCTGATATCCTTTGACCGTTCGAGGAATGAAAGCGACTGCCCCCAGTGATCATAAATATTGGTTGCCTTGGTGCGGTCGACCGCGCTCAGCGCCACCGGCGTGATGTTGGTGCCGAACGCCCCTTGCGGGGTGGAGCAGACCTGCTCGGTGTTGGAGGGCCAATTGATGTCGAAATCCGCCCCCCAAACCAGCTCGAACAGCGGTCGGTACACCGCCTGGGATAGCTTCCACGCGATGCAAGCAATGTCAGGGCTACCCATTTCCAGCGGATCGACCGGCGGCCCCTGTGCCTGTTCGGCGTCGGGGGCCTGCAGCTTCATCCCGGTTGCACGCCCATCCCAGAAGTTTCCGCCGAAGAACAGGCCCTGTGTAGTATTGTAGTTGAGCACCGGGAACGTGTGCGAATACGTGTACCGCTGCGCAGTCCGCTTGGCGGCTCGATAATGATAGGATCCGGGATAGGCGACCATCGTCAGATTGACGGACGGGATCGGTCCGCTAAAGGCGGCGTAGGGCATGTGGCAAAAAGCACAAGCCGTGTTGCGGAACGGGGATATGTTCTCGTCGAAATTCAATAGCCCACCCAGTATCCGCTGTGCGTCATATCCGTTAGGAACAAGTATTGGTGGGTTACCCGAATAAGTCGGCGTCGGCGTCAATGCTTGCCACTCGGCGAAGTAGCGATTGAAGACGGTTTGAACCTCGCGCCGAACCCGCGATATCTCCGAATCCAAATTGGCCGGGAGAATGCCGGACGGATAGGGGTTGTAGGATAGCGGGGTCTGCGCATGCACCCCGGTGGAGCCGGCGAGAGGGACGCTCAGGATCCCCAGCGCCGTGGCGAAAGCCGCTCTTAGGAGTGTCCATGTGTCTCGACGCATCGGTGTTCCCTCCTCGGCTCGGACGTAACGATCGTGGCTGATTTCAGGCACCCACTGCCGCGGCCCCAATTCAGAGAGATTTTAGTTAAATTTTACTGTCACCTCCGACACCGGCCCAGGTCCCCCGCTTCATGGCGTCACTTCCCGCTTTTGGGGATACGCCTCCGATTAGGTTAACGTGATAGCAAGGTTCGGTTCGGACCCGAAACCCCACAAAAGCCATTTTTTGGTAAATTTTTGTGTTGCGTTTGTAACCGGATGTAAAAATTTAGCCGAAACATGGGGATAGATCGTCAACAGATCGTCAGCTGGTCGGATGCACGACGATAGGTTGGCATGTTAAGGTTACTAGCTGGATTTTGCGAAGAGGGAGGGAAACGATGCGCCTATCGATAAAACTCACCATCGCAATGTCGCTTGTCGCCGGTATTTTCTACGTCCCCGTCGGGAGCGCGGTGGCCGACCAGATCGCCTTTGCGGTGGATGATACCGAAAACCTTTTCAGCGTCGACCTGACAACAGCCACTGCAACGCCGATCGGTTATACAGGGCAGTTTTTGGAAGGCTTGGCGATCTCGCCCACGGGCAGCCTGTTTGGAACGGATTACCTTGGAAACCTCTATTCCGTCAACAAGACCACCGGTGCGACGACGCTGATTGGCTATACCGGCTTGGGCGACATCGAGGGCCTGGGCTTCCGGGGCGCAACCCTGATAGGCACCGACTTCAGCAACCTGGGCGGCCCGACGACCGTGTCTGCGATCAACACAACGACTGCCGCACCCACGACGATCACCAGCTTTTCGCAGGGTCCAGTGCGCGCGATGGCCTTGCTGAACACGAACACGATCGACGTCGCCAGTGATACGCCCGTCTCCCAATCTCTGGTGCAGGTCAATCTGCTGACAGGCACCAACCTGAATTTGGGTCAGCTGCCCAGTAATGGTTCGGCTGTTACGGGCACGGATCTTATCTCGGCACTCAATTTCGGGACGGACGGGATGCTCTATGCACTCGACGCTCTCGGTAACGAGTTCACCATCAGCAGCAATGGAGCGGGCACCCTGATCGGCAATACCGGCAATCAGGATTGGCTCGATCTCGCCATGGCCTCGTTCGCCTTCCCCGCCGCCGCCGACCCCCCCGGCGACCCCCCTGCGGCCGCGCCTGAGCCCAGCAGCATGGCCGTGCTGCTGATAGCGGCCCTCGGCCTGATCGGCGTTCGCGCATGGCGGAAGTCAGGGGGGTCGACGCAAAGTTAGGCGGCGCCGCAAATCAATCACTGAAGCCGCCACTATCGCTTCTATTTTTTCGGCTTACACACGAACGTCGCGCGCCCGGGCAGCAGCAGCGGGCAGTTGTCAAGCCTCCAGTCGGTATCGACGCGGGCGGCAGCAGTGTTCGGCGCGCATTCGTCCTGCGCCGCCTTTTGTACCGTGTCGCGCGAACTGGCGAGCGGGTCGTAGCAGATCGCCACCCGCGGCCCCGCGTCCTTGACACCGGCGGCGGGCGACTGCGGATAAGTCGCGTAGGGGTCGAGCGCCGAGCAGCCGGCCAGTCCCGCGGTCGCGGCAAGGGCCAATGCCGCCGCGGCCCTCATGGTCATGCGGCAAGCGCGTGTTCGAGAAAGGCGGCGCACCCCATCAGCCGCGCGTCGTCGCCGATACGGCCGACCAATTGCACCCCAGTCGGCAGGCCGCTCGCGCCCCAGCGCGCCGGCAGGGCGGCGCACGGCGTGCCGAGCAGGGTCCACATCCGGTTGAACACCGGGTTGCCGGTATAGCCGAGCCCGGCCGGCGCCTCGCCGGGTGCTGCCGGCGCCAGAACCGCGTCGCAGCCGCCGAAGAATTGCGCCAGAGCGCCGCGCGCCGCACCGGCCGAGGCGAGGGCCGCGTCATAGTCCTCCGCGCCGACCGCCATCCCGGCATCGAGCAATTGGGCGAGCCGCGGCGACAATTCGGCGCTGTGCCGGATGCGTTCATCGGCGAGCGCGCGGCAGGTCTCGAAGCCCATGATCTTGTCCTGGGCCTCGGTCAAACCGTGATGTTCGGGGGCGATCGCCAGCTCTTCGACCGTGGCGCCGGCGCGCTCGAGTGCGGCGCGCGCGATGTCGAGCGCGGCGGCGGTCGCCGGTTCGGCCTCGTCCCACATCGGCGTGCGGTAGAGCCCGAAATGCGGCGCCAGAACCGGCAGCGGCAGGTGGCGCAAATCCGGCCGCTCGGTCAGCACGCCGGCAAAAAACGCCGTGTCGTCGACGTTGCGGGCATAAACCCCGATCGTGTCGAGACTGTCGGAGAGCGGCTTGACCCCGGCGCGGCTGATCAGCCCAAAACTCGGCTTGTAGCCGATAACGCCGCAAAACGAGGCCGGGCGGATCACCGAGCCCGCGGTCTGCGTGCCAAAGCCGAGCGGCACCATGCCGTCGGCGACCGCCGCGGCCGAGCCGCTCGACGAGCCGCCGGGGGTGTGCGCCGGGTTGTGCGGGTTTGCGGTCCGGCCAGGGGTGAAGGTCGCGAATTCGGTGGTGACGGTCTTGCCGAGCACGATCGCACCCGCGGCGCGGGCGAGCGCCACGCACGCGGCGTCCGCCGCCGGCCGATGGCCGTGATAGATCGGTGAGCCATAGGCGGTCGGCATATCGAAGGTGTCGATCAGGTCCTTGACCGCGATCGGGACCCCGTGCAGCGGCCCGCGCGGCGCCTCGCGGTCGCGGCTCCGTGCCTCGGCCAGCGCCCGGTCGCGATCGAGATACTGCCACGCTCCCACGACATCCTCGCGCGCTTCGATCCGGGCGAGACAGGATGCCATCAACGCCTCGGCGGTCAATCGGCGCTCGGCGATCTGCCGAGCAGCCTCGCGGGCGGGCAACAAGCGCGGATCGGTCATAGCGATTTCCATTTTCCAATCGATCGCGGCCCGGCGGTCTTACCCGCAGCGCCAAAAGCATTCCGGCGTCAAGACACCTGCGGCTTCACTTCCTGCATGAAGCAATCCATCGAGGTCAGGAGCTGGTCTAGACTGTGAAGACCTTGAAAGTTGATCTGGAAGGCGTCGACGCCTGCCTCCTCCCGATAGCGCGACAGATCCCCGGCGATTTCGGCGGGCGCGCCGTGTCCGACCGGGCGCGCGGCGCCCCCAGGCGCGACGTTTCCGGTGATCGCGCTGAACTCCACGCGAAAGCTCATCCGCGTCGCCGGAGGCTCTTGCCGACCGGTCCGCTCGCAGGCGGCGCGCAGCGATGCCCGGCGCTCGATCAGATCGGCAAGCGATGTGGGCGTCGGTTGCCAGACTGCGGCAAACCGCGCGGCGCGCCGCAGCGCCGCGTCGCTCAAACCGCCGATCCAGACCGGAGGGTGCGGCTGCTGCAGCGGTTTGGGGCTGACGTACATGTCGGAGAAAGCAAAGAATTTGCCGGCAAACGAGACCGCCCCCGGCGCCCAGCAGGCCTGCCAAATGCGAAGATATTCGGTCGTACGCGCGCCGCGCTCGTGAAACGGCACGCCCAGTGCTTTGAATTCGGCTTCGTTCCAACCCGCCCCGACACCCGCGATCAGCCGCCCGCCCGACATTTGATCGATCGTCGCCAACATCTTGGCGCTGGCGATCGGGTTGCGGTAGGGCATGATCAGCACCGACACGCCGAGGCCGATGCGGGTCGTGTTTGCGGCGATGAACGACAGCGCGATCAACGGATCGTACGTGTTGGTCCATGGAGCCGATCGCGGTGATCGGTCAACGATGATGTGATCATTGACGAATATGGCGTCAAACCCCAAGGCTTCCGCCTTGGCCGCCGTCGCGACGATGCCTTCGGGCGTTGCCTCAAATCCAAGATAATCGGCGTTGGGGCAGCGGCAAGAAAACCGAACAGTCATGATCCCTCCCGATGGCGTCGTCCCGCCCGGCGATAAAATGCCCGCTTTCGCGGCGAGGGCCAGATTTTAATCGAGAACCTTGTTGGCGAGGGCGATCGTGCGGGGTGCCGTCGACTGGTCGACAAATGGCGCGGTGGAGGAGCGGCGACGCAAGGCGCTGCGGGCGCTTATAACACCGGGTCCGGGTGCGACGCCGCCTCCGGGCCGTTTGGTTGTATCGGAGAGCATTCTTGGCCCAGCCGCCTGACGAGCACGACCAGGACCACGACCAATCGCGATCGCGCGCGCTGATCGGCCTTTTGATCGTGGCCGTATTGGTCGTCGCCGCCGTCTATCTGGTGAACGCGTTGCGCAAGGAATCAAATCTCGAAGACTGCCTGATGTCCGGGCGGTCGAACTGCGCGCCGATCGAAGTGCCGGCCGCCAACAGGTAGACCGCCTACTGGTAGGCCAGCCCGGCCGCGATCTCTGCTACACTCGCCCCCTCAACGGCGGACGGAGGGGCGAGATGGTCGAGATCCCGGCGCGCAAGGGCAAGGCCACGCATCTGCGCCGCGGCCAAATCGTCAAAGTAATCAACACGGCGGGCCAGCAGGTCGTCGACACTTGGGCGTTCAATTCCGCCGATGTGCGCGAATTCATGTCGATGGAGCACAGCCGCGTCGCGATCGGGCATATCCTCCCGGCGGTCGGCGACGCGCTCGTCACGAACCGCAGGCGCCCGATCCTGACCCTGGTCGAAGACACCTCGGGCGGCATCCACGACACCCTGTTCGCCGCCTGCGATCGCTGGCGTTACGAGCTTCTCGGCTGCGAGGGCCATCACGAAAACTGCACCGACAATCTCGCCGCCGGTCTCGCCGAGCTCGGGCTGGCACCGCCGGAGACGCCGGCCCCGCTCAATTTGTTCATGAACATCCCGGTAGTCGACGGCAACCGGGTCGAGGTGCGGCCGCCGGTCAGCACCCCGAGGAGCCACGTCTCGCTGCGCGCCGAGATGCACTGTGTCGTCGCTTTCTCCGCCTGCCCGCAGGACATGCTGCCGGTCAACGGGCTCGCGATGCAGCCGACCCACGCCCATTTCGAGATCCTGGGATAACCGCCGCGAGCGCGCCCGAGGGAGCCTCTGGATGAAGCCGATACCGCTCGGGGCCAAGGGCTCGTTCACGTTGCTCGTCCAGCAGGAGCATTTGGCGAACCGGTTCAAGGACGCGACCCTGCCGCCGGTGCTGGCGACCCCGGTCATGATCATGGTCATGGAAAACGCCGCGCTCAACGCGATCCGCGGCTTTCTCGATGCGGGCGAGAGCGCCGTCGGCACAGCGGTCGATGTCCGCCACCTAGCGGCGACGCCGGCAGGGCGGCGGGTTACCGGCGAGGCCGAGGTGACCAAGGTCGAGGGCAGGCGCATCGAATTTACGGTGCGCGCCGCCGAAGGCGAGAAGCAGATTGGGATCGGCTCGCATTCCCGGGTGGTCATCGACGCCGCCAAATTCGCCGAACGGCTGCAATGAGCAGCGCCACCGGCGATATCGACGCGGATCGAAGTGGAGCTTGCAGATGAACCAATCGGCTTTCGACGCGCTTGCCGGCTGGGTGACGCGCGCGGGGCTGAGCGGCCGCGCCGAGAGCGAGCTGATGGCGGGCTTCTGCCGACGCATTGTCGATGCGGGGGTGCCCCTAACCCGTGCCATGGTCATTCTCGACACGCTGCACCCGATCTATGAGGGTCGCGTCTTTCGCTGGCGCGCCGACCTGCCGGATGATGTCGAGGCGGTCGATTATGGGCGCACCAACGAAGGCGAAGCCGCCGAAAACTGGCGCCGCAGCCCGTTTTTCCACCTGCTGCAATCAGGCGAGGAGGCACTGCGGCGCCGCTTGATTGCCGGCGATCCAACGGACTTTATGGCAGTCGAACAATTGCGCGACGAGGGGATGACCGATTACCTGGCGCTGGTCCATCGTTTTGCCGCCGAAGGGGTCATCGGCGAGATGGACTGCATCTATTCATCGTGGGTGACTGATGCCGGGGAGGGCTTTGACGACCGCGCGGTCGCCGCCCTCGAAGAGATTGCCCCGTTTCTCAAGCTCGCGCTCAAATCGGCGGCGCTGGCGCGCATGGCCGCGACCCTCGCCGAAACCTATCTCGGCCGCGACCCGGGCCGGCGGGTGATGAGCGGCCGCATTGCGCGCGGCGTCGCCGAGAAGATTGGTGCTGTGCTTTGGATGAGCGACCTGCACGGCTATACCCAAATCAGCGACAGCGCGCCGCCCGAGCAGATCATCCCGTTCCTCAACGACTATGCCGATGTCGTCGTCTCGGCGGTGCACGGCCAAGGCGGCGACGTGCTGAAGCTGATCGGCGACGGAACGCTCGCGATCTTTGCCAGCGAGGACCGCGAGCGCGCCTGTCTTGCCGCGCTCGGCGCGGCGGCGCGGGTGCGCGGCGCTGCTGCCGCACTCAACCGCAACCGTGCTGCCGCCGGCCTGCCGACCGCCGACATCTATCTCGCGCTGCATGTCGGCGAGGTTTTCTACGGCAATGTCGGCAGCAAGGACCGCCTCGACTTTACCGTGGTCGGGCCGGCCGTCAACGAGGTCAGCCGGATTTTGGCGATGAGCCGGTCGGTCGAGCAGGACGTATTGCTGTCGGCGGGCTTTGCCGCTGCGCTCGATGCGCGAACGCGGCGGCGTTTGGTTTCGGTCGGGCGCTACGCCTTGCGCGGGGTTGCCCGGCCGCAGGAGCTGTTCACCCCCGAACCCGGTTTCGATGGTTCGCTGCCAGTCCTGTAAATCCCCTCGGCAGACCCGATATCACACTCGGCACGGCGGCGCCCGTGCTATTTATCGTTGGAACGTCAGTGAGGGGATCATGATCCACCATCTATCCATCGCCGCGCGCGACCCGCAGCACGTCGCCGGCGTCCTGGCGGAGTTCATGGGCGGTGTCGCGGTGCCGTTTCCGCCCAATCCGGGCAGCTTCTTTGCGCTCCAACTCGACGAGCACGGCTCGGGGGTCGAGGTCTATCCGGCCGGGACCGAGTTGCAGCCGGGCGGCAGCGACGGCG
>DATMKU010000220.1:0-20849 GCA_035570935.1 Allostellaceae bacterium | reverse complement strand
GGATAGCTCGGCGGTTCGCCGGGCACATCGAATCGTGGACCTACCCGATCCCGGACGACACCGCGCGCGCCGGCGCGGTATTGCGTCGGTTGGTCTTGCGCCGGGCGGGAGAGCGGCAGCGCGCATGAGAGGGGTCGCGATATACGCCGCCTGCGTCGCCGCGGCATTGGCGCTGTTTTTGCTGCTGCCCCAGGTCGATCTGTTGGTCAGCGGCTGGTTTTACCAGCCGCAGCGCGGTTTTGTGCTGCGCGACTGGACGCCCGTGGCCTTTGTCTACTACGCGATTCCGTGGATCGCCTGGGCCATCGTCGTCGTCATAGCCGCGGCGTCGGCCTGGCTGTTCCTGGCCGAGAAGCCATTGTGGCGGTTCGACCGCAAGGCGCTGTTGTTTATCGCCCTTTCAACGGCACTCGGTCCTGGGCTTTTCGCGAACACAGTGTTGAAGGATCACTGGGGCCGGGCCCGGCCGACCCAGATCGAAGCGTTTGGCGGCGCGCTTCATTTTACCCCGGCACCTCTGCCGGCGGCGCAATGCCCCCGAAACTGCTCCTTTGTCTCGGGGCATGCCGCACTCGGCTTCTCCCTCGTCGCGTTCGCGTTTCTATTGCCGCCCGGAAGGACGCGGGGTCGAGGCATAGCCGGGGCGCTCGGTTTTGGCGGGTTTGTCGGGGCCGTCCGCATCGTTCAGGGCGGGCATTTTTTGTCCGATGTCGTCTGGGCCGGGCTGCTCGTGTTCGGCATCGCGGCGATGCTGCACTGGTGGATCGTCGAGAAGGACGGCCTCGCCGCACCGGCGCTGATTCGCTGCTATCGGCTGGCGGCCCGCGGCGCGGCGTTGGCACTCGCCGGCCTCTGGGCGTCGGAGGCAGGACGAATTGCCGCGGCGATCGCACTGACCGCCATTTTGGTGGTGCTCTTATTCGTCTTCGTCGATCGGCCGGTTGCTCTCTACCTGCATGCAAGAGGTTCCGATCTGCATGCGCTGTTCAAGGCGACCGGAAACCTTGGCGAGGCCTGGGGTTGGTTGGTCCTGTTCGGCCTCGCCTTTTTTGCGCTGCATTGGGGCGGCGAGGTGCCGCGGCTGCGTGCAGTCGAACTGCGGCTACGCGCCCTGTCGGCAATTCCGGCCTTTCTGTTCGCGGCCATCGCGGTCGCCGGGCTGGCCGTCGACTTACTTAAGGTCGGCCTCGGTCGGATGCGGCCGAAACTATTGTTCAACAGCGATCTTTACGGCTTTACCTGGCTCGCCTGGCGCCCCGACCACTGGTCGTTTCCATCCGGCCACACAGCCACCTTTGTCGCCTTGACAACCGCACTTTGGTGGGTGTGGCCGCAACACCTGCTGTTCTACATCGTCGTCGCCGCGATCGTGGCGGGGAGCCGAGTTGTTGTCGGGGCCCACTACCCAAGCGATGTAATCGCAGGCGCGCTCGTCGCCGTGCTGGCCACGCGATGGGTGGCGTCGATCTTTGCGCGTGGGGGAATCGATCCGATCACCGCGCACCGCGGCACGATCGGCTTCGACCCGGTCTCTCCTTGGCCGTGCCGTCGGTTTCGCGAGCTTTCGCTGAGGCGTCGCGGGCGGGCGGGGGACGATGCCGGTCGGCCGCTTGCTTCGGCCGAAAGCGGTGTAGTATCGGCTCGGCATCATGGCGCTGCGGATCGAGACGTTCAATAACGCCACCGGCGGCAACACCCTCTACAAGGCGTTGACCCATCCTTGCGCCATGAGGTCCGCGCGGGCGTTGGTCCGGGAATTGGCCGACAATGCACCGCTGGCGATTTACGACCCAGGCGGCGCCGCCGAGGCGTTCGCCGAGCTGTTCGCATTGGACGGCATCGAGATCGCCGGCATCTATGTCCAGCAGATCGAGCGGCTCGGCAGCTGCGTCTTCGGCCGCTCGGCGCAACCGGCGACAGAACTAGCGGACTCGCGAGCGCGCTCGGTTTTGGTCGCAGCTTTCGACGCCGAGCGCCAGACCGCGCAGCTGGGACCGCTTCTGCCCGAGGGTGCCCGCATCTTCAGCCTCGATGCGATGCGCATCCCGTCCGATCGGCTGACCAACCGCCGCTTCTATCTCGACCCGCTCAACTTCGCGACCAATTTTGCCTTTTTCCGCGACGCCGATGGGCTGCATACTCGGCTTGCGACCGCGAATTACTGGTCGGGCTATGGCGGCGGCGCGGTCACCTGCTGGCTGACCCTGTTCGGTGACGACGGTGAGATCCTGGCGGAATGGTGCGAGCGTTACGGACCCGCCGCTGGCAGCATCGTGCTCGACAGCCGCGAGGTCCGCGACCGCTTTCGCCTGCCCGAATTCCGCGGCCAGCTGTTTCTGCATGTCGCCGGCGCCGCCGGACATGACATTGTAAAATACGCGCTCGACACCTTTGGCGAGGTTGGCGACGCAACCTCCGGCGACGGCGACCGGTCGCTGTCGGCAACCCACGACGCCAATGCCTGGCCGGCCGATCGCTACGCCGGGCTGCCGGCGCCCGCACCCGGCGAGCAGGTCGTGCTGTGGGTCCAGAACAGCCATCCGGTCGCGATTCCGGCGGGTGAGGTCGGTCTCAATCGAATGGGCGAGGAGCGGGTCGTCCCGATCGGCGAGCCGATCAAGGCTTTCGCCAGCCGCGCCGTCGATGTCGCCGATTTGCTGCCGGATGTCGCCTGGCCGGCCCAGATCGAATTGCGTGCCGGCAAGCACATGGTGCGGCCGCGCTATGAGATCGTCGAGCAAAACCGTCGCCGTATCGCCCATGTCAATGTCGAGCGCGGCGATCTCGCCCCAGACCCGGAACTGCCGCGGCTCGCAAACCTGCTCGGCAAAGGATATTTGCTGCCCGCACCGGTATTGCCGCAGGCGGCGTGGCGGACCCTGGTGCTGCCGACCCCGATGGCGATCGGCCAAACCGCGCTGCCGATCGCCGCGATCGTCTACGATCCCGGCGGCAACGAGGTGCTGCGCCACCGCTTTGGCAGCCTGCCGCGCGGGCACGCGACCGTGCTCGATCTCGATCGGGTCGCCGGCATTGAGGGTCTCGGCGACGGGTATGGCCATGTTGAACTGGTGTACGACCTCGCCGAGCCGGGCGAGGCCGATGGCTGGCTGCATGCGATCTTTCGCTATCGCCGCCGCGACGGCGCCCACGCCGCCGAAACCAGCTTTGGCGCGCATGTGTTCAATACGATCCTCTCTTATCGCGACGAGCCGCAATCCTACAGCGGGCGGCCGCCGGGATTGTCGACCCGGCTGTTCCTGCGCCTCGGCGAGGACGGGTACGATACGATGTGCCAGCTGATCTATCCGGCATCGCGGCCGTGGCGGCGGCACAGCACGACCGACATCATCCTGTGCGACGGCGGCGGCGATGAAATTGCCCGCAAGAGCCTGGCAATCCCCTGCTCGGGCTCGCGGTTGTGGCGTCACCACGCGCTGTTCGACGCCGCGACCCGCGCCCGTGCCGGGGCCAAAGCCTATGCGGTCATCCGCGATCCCACTTGCCGGCTGTTCGGCTATCACGGGCTGCTCGGGTCCGATGGCGCTTTCAGCCTCGACCATATGTTCGGGTTTTAGGCGGTGCGGATGCCTTAAAGTTGCGGTGCGGTGAAATAATATAGTAAGCGTCGAAGCGACTGGAACCCGCGATGTCCGAACGCTACCACAGCAAGGTCCTGATCGTCGGCGCCGGCCCGGCGGGCTATACGGCGGCGATTTATGCGGCACGCGCCAATCTCGAACCGTTGCTGGTCACTGGGTTGCAGCCCGGGGGCCAGCTGACGATCACGACCGATGTCGAGAATTACCCCGGCTTCGCCGAGGTGATCCAGGGCCCGTGGCTGATGGAGCAGATGCAGCAGCAGGCCGAGCATGTCGGGACCCGGGTTGTCGTCGACCTGATCGAGACGGTCGATCTCGCGCGGCGGCCGTTTGTGGCGAGCGGCGATTCGGGCGATGTCTATGTCGGCGACGTCCTGATCCTCGCCACCGGCGCCCAGGCGCGCTGGCTCGGATTGCCGAGCGAGGACATCTTTCGCGGCTTTGGCGTGTCCGCCTGTGCCACCTGCGACGGCTTTTTCTTTCGCGGCAAGGAGGTTGTCGTCGTCGGCGGCGGTAATACCGCGGTCGAGGAATCGCTCTATCTGACCAACCATGCCCGCCGGGTGACCCTGGTTCACCGCCGCGATGCGCTGCGTGCCGAAAAGATCCTGCAGGATCGGCTGTTTCGCAATCCGAGGATCGACGTCATCTGGGACGCCGTCGTCGAGGAGGTACTAGGCGAACCCGAGCCGCCGCGGGTGAGCGGCGTGCGCCTGCGCGATGTGCGCACTGGACGCCTGTTCGACCACGCCTGCGAGGGCGTCTTCATCGCGATCGGACATACGCCGGTGACCGGTATTGTCGCGGGGCAGGTTCGGCTTGACCGCGAAGGCTATGTCGTCACCCGCCCCGATTCGACCGAAACCAGCGTTCCGGGGGTGTTTGCCGCAGGCGATGTCAGGGACAAGGTGTTTCGCCAAGCGGTGACCGCCGCCGGCATGGGTTGCATGGCGGCGCTCGAGGCGGAGAAATTTCTCGCGGCGCAGGAGGGAGCTGCGACCAGGCGCGCGGCTGAATAGCAAGGGCGCCGATCGCTCGGCGCCGCGGGTTGGGGAGAGGGATGGACTGGGACAAGTTGCGGGTCTTCCACGCCGTCGCCGAGGCGGGCAGCTTCACCCATGCGGGCGAATCTCTGAACCTGAGCCAATCGGCGGTCAGCCGCCAGATTAGCGCGCTCGAGGAGAGCCTCAGTATCCCGCTGTTCCACCGCCATGCCCGCGGTCTGATCCTGACTGAACAGGGCGAGCTGTTGTTCCACACCGCGCGCGAGGTCTTCGCCAAACTCTCGATGGCCGAAGGGCTGATTTCCGAATCAAAGGACCGGCCCAAGGGGCCGCTGAAGATCACGACGACGGTTGCCTTCGGCTCGACCTGGCTGACCCCGAGGATTCGCGAGTTCCTCGATCTCTATCCCGACATCCAGGTCACGATGGTGATCGACGATACCGAACTCGATCTGTCGATGCGCGAGGCCGACGTCGCGATTCGCATGTCGCCGCCACGCCAGCCGGATCTGATCCAACGGCATCTCGTCAGCGTGCCGACCCATGTCTATGCCGCACCCGATTACGTCAAAAAGCACGGCATGCCGCAGCAGCCCGAGGAACTCGACAAGCATCGGCTGATCGTCTACGGCGAGGACGCCCGCCCGCCGGTGCAAAACGTCAATTGGCTGCTCGACGCCGGCGCCAAGCCGGGGCAGGAGCGCAAGCCCATTCTCGCCGTCAACAATTTCTACGCGATGCTGCGCGCGGTGTTGAGCGGGCTCGGCATCGCCGCATTGTCTGATTTCATCGCTGGCGAGCATACCGATCTGCTACGGGTCCTGCCCGAACTGACCGGGCCGCCGATCGAGGCCTATTTCGTCTACCCCGAGGAATTGCGCGCCTCGAAGCGGATCAGCGTATTCCGCGATTTTCTGCTTCGCAAGGTAGCGGAAAGCCGGCTCAGCTGAACCGCGGAAATCCACCGCCGGCAAATCGAGCCGTGGTGTTTTAGAGGATTGCGCTTTTTGCAGACGTGCCAGACGAAATTCCCGGTGGTAACCGCGAGCCGAACTGCGCATATTTCGAGCACGCGATGACTCATCGCACCAAGTTTTCTGGCGGTTGTTACCGCTAATATCGGTTCCCGAGTTCTGCTCGGGAAGAGGGTCTTCGGACCCTTACGTCTCCCAGACGTGAAGCCTCCCTGTTCAAACTTGGCCCCGGCATGCCGGGGCCATTTTCTTTTTGCCGATGACTGATCGGCACTGGCGACGCTACGCCGATGCCGCCAGTCGGCCGGCTCGACCGCTTCGATGTCGCCGGTAATTCGGCCGTCGCCGGTGATGGGCAACAAAAAGGGACGGCCGCAGCCGTCCCGCGCAGTTCATCCGGGTTCGGTTCCGTCTGGGATCGCGGCGTCGCCGTCTTATCCCAACCGGGAACCAAAGCGGAAGCCGGATCAGTTGATCAGGCCATAGAATTTGCCGGCGTTCTCGCAGGTCATTTTATGGGTGACTTCAGCCGGAAGATGGCTGAACTGATCCTCGATGTACTTCGCAGACTCGGGCCACACGCCGTCGGGGTGCGGGTAGTCGGAGCCCCACATCAGTGTCTCGATGCCCATTTCGTCGATCAGCTTGGTGCCGACGCGATCGTACTGAAACGTCGCCTTGCACTGGCGGCGCCAGTATTCGCTCGGCAGCATCTTGAGCTTGAGGTCCTGGTACTGGTCCTCGAACTCGAAATCCATGCGGTCGAGCACGTAAGGGATCCAGCCGATGCCGCTCTCGCCCAAAACCATGCGAATGTTCGGAAAGCGCTCGAACACCGCGGCCCCCATCAGGTCCGTCAGGATCGTCGCCAAAGTCATTTGGAAACGGCACAGCCCGCTATAAGTCATTGCCCGTAGAGTGTTGCCGGTCAGCGACGCGCGCAATTTGGGGTCGGTCGCCGGGAAGGTGTGGAAGTGCAGCGGCAGTTGCACCTCGTTGATCGCCTCCCACAGCGGGTCCCACATCGGATGCCACATCGGCGTCATGTGCCACGAGCAGCTGAGCTCGACGCCCTTCATGCCGAGCTTGGCGACGCGCCGAACCTCGGCGGTGGCGGCCTCGATGTCGCTGTACGGCAGGCAGGCGAGGCCGATCTCACGGTCGGGATAATAGTTGCAGAAATTGTGCATGAAGTTGTTGTAAATACGCAGCATCTCGTTCGCGGCTTCGCGGTCTTCGATTTTCGCGCAAGCCGCGAGAATGCCATAGATCACCTCGGCGTCGACGCCGTCGCGATCCAGCTCCTTGACACGCAGATGCGGATCGCCCGGCCGGCGATGGCCCTTTTTGGTGAAATCGTCATAGAGGCCGGCTTCGTGCATCTTGTCGACGCGGAGTTGCTTGCCCGGCACGTAGGGCGTGCCCGAGGCGCCAATCCCGCCGGGCATGCCGAAATCGGCACCGTTGTTGTCGACCCAACGCTTGGTCCCGTCCGGCCGCTCGGCGACAAAAGGCATCTTGTCCTTCAAGGCCTGCGGTGCCTCGGATGTGAACAGATCGGGGGGCAACCAGATCATGTCGAGATGACAATCTGCCGATATTCGCCGGTACTGCATAACGCGAACCTCCAGTCAGGTTGGACGCGGGCGGAATGAACAAGAGCGGCCCAGGCGACATTAGGTTCTTTTTCAAGCGGCAACCTACGCCGATCTGCGCAGGTCTCCGATGCAGATGGGTCAACCCTGGCTCGGCGGTTGGGTAGGTGCGCGACAAACGCGAGCCGCGGTTGAAATTCGGCCTCAAATTCGGCTACGAGTTCCAGGAATAGCCATAGCGCATAGGCTGTTTTGGGGAGTGGGACGCCGATGGCACAATCGATCGTCGCCTGGGTCGATGGGACGCTCGACAACGCGCGCATGGGGCCGATCCATCGCCGCGTGCTGGCGCTGATCACCGCCGGCTATTTTTTCGACGTCATCGACTACATCATCCTTGGCTCGCTGGTGCCGGATATGATCGCGAGTCATTTTGCGACGCCGGCGGGGATCGGCACGGTCGGCAGCGCCACCCTGATCGGGTTGTTCATCGGCTCGATCGGCCAGGGCGAGTTCACCGACCGCTTTGGCCGCAAGGCGGTCTTTCAATTTTGTATTTTCCTCTACAGCGCCGCTACGATCGTCGCGGCGGCCATGGCGCCGAACGTCGAGTGGTTGGCCTTCGGGCGGTTTATCGCCGGAATCGGGCTCGGCGCGGCGCAGCCATTGTGCTTTTCCTATGCAGCCGAATATTCGCCAAAGCAGATCCGTGGCCGGGTCATCGCCTTTATGCAGTTTGTCGGCGGCGCCTGTGTGTGGCCGCTCGGGACCCTGCTGGCGCTCGGCTTGCGCGGCACGATCGGCTGGCGCGGCGTGTGGATCGTGATCGGCGTTTGCGGGCTGGTGCTATTCCTGTTCAGCTTTGCATTGCCCGAATCGCCGCGCTGGCTTGTCACCCACGGCCAGGGAAGGCGCGCCCTCGACCTTTTGGAGCGGATGGGGCTCGGCCGCCCCCCCGCCGGAGAAGCGCTCGTCGCCGACCATCTCTCCGACATCCGCAGCGATCCGATCGGCGTCGTCTTCCGCCGCTATCGCGGGCGGATCATCGCCGCGATGATATGCTTTATCGCGTTTTTCGGCGCGGCCACGGGGATCGGCGGCTGGCTGCCCAACATCCTCGCCCAGCGCGGCTTTACGATCACCAGGTCACTGACTTTCAATTTCGGGATCACCCTGGCATTTCCCTGCGCCAGCCTGTTCATGATGTACTCTCTCGAACGCCATGGGCGGATCAAAACCTCGGTCACCGCATTTATTGTCGCGACGGCGCTGGCGCTCCTGTTTTATTTCTCGCGCTCGGACGTGATGGTGCTGGTGGTCGGCTTCTGCATGACATTTTTTATCCAGCTCGCCGGCAATTCGATGCAGATCTTCACCTCCGAGGTGTTTCCGTCGAACGCCCGCGCCTCCGGATTCGGATTGGCGCAGTCGGGCGGGCGCATCGGTGCGGCGGTGGCGTTCCCGCTGATCGGGATCGTCAGCGTCTACGGGCTCGGCTATGTAATGACCGGGATCGCGGTCATGCTCGCGATCGCCGCCTTCGCGGTGACCCGGATCGGCGCGGAAACCAAGGGCCTCGCCCTCGACACGATCGCGCCGATCACCGAATGAGAGTCGGCTATGCCCTGAACATTTTAGGCAGACCCTGCCAGACCGAATCGTAGTCGCGCTGCAAGGCCGGGGTTTTGAGCGCAAAACGGGTGGGTCGGATCGGAAACCGCGCCTCGAACATGAAGGCGAGTGTATTCTCGATCTTTTGCGGCTTCAGTTCGGCGGTGCTGGCCCGCTCATAGGTGGCGGCGTCGGGTCCGTGGGCGGCCATGCAATTGTGCAATGACATGCCGCCCGGCACAAAGCCCGCGGCCTTGGCGTCGTAGGCGCCGTGAACCAGACCCATGAACTCGTTCATCACGTTGCGGTGAAACCAGGGCGGACGAAAGGTATGTTCCGCGACGAGCCAGCGCGGCGGAAAGATCACGAAATCGCAATTGGCGGTGCCGGGGATTTCGCAGGGTGCGGTCAAAACCGTAAAGATCGACGGGTCGGGATGGTCGAAGCTGATCGTGCCCAACGTGTTGAACCGCGCCAGATCGTATTTGTAGGGCGCATAATTGCCGTGCCAAGCGACGACGTCGAGCGGCGAATGGTCGAACTCCGCGGCCCACAGATTGCCGGCGAATTTGACGACGACCTCGAAATTCTCGTCTCGATCCTCAAAGGCGGCGACTGGGGTCAGAAAATCGCGCGGATTGGCGAGCCCGTTGGCGCCAATCGCACCCAGTTCCGGCAGGCGGAATAGCTCGCCGTAATTCTCGCACGCATAGCCGCGGGCGCCGCCGTCGGGCAGGGCGACGCGGAATTTGACGCCGCGCGGGATGACCGCGATCTCGCCGGGGCCGGCTTCGAGCCGGCCGAATTCGGTGGCGAAGGATACCCGGCCCTCTTGCGGCACAATCAGCAATTCGCCGTCGGCATCGCAAAAGACGCGCCGGTCCATGGGTTTGGCCGCACCGTAGACATGGATGCCGATGCCCGAGCGCAGACCGGCATCGCCGTTGCCGCCGATTGTCGCGAGCCCGTCGACAAAATCGGCCGGCGTGTCGGGGAAGGGCAGCGGATCCCAGCGCAGCCGGTTGGGCGGCGGCTCGGCTTCGGTGAACGGCGCGCTTCGCAACAGGCCGTTGTCGATGCGGCGATAGGCGGGATGCGCTGCCGACGGCCGGATGCGGTAGAGCCAAGACCGGCGGTTTTCCGCGCGCGGCGCGGTGAACGGCGTGCCCGACATTTGCTCGGTATAGAGGCCGCGCGGGTGACACTGCGGCGCGTTCTGGTCTTCGGGCAGCGTACCCGGCAAGGCCTCGCTGGCGTGCTCGTTGGCAAAGCCGGAAAGATAGCGGTCCATCGCGGTTACTCCGGCGGCACCGGGATGATGACTTTTTCCTCGACGATAAAGCTCTTGATATGGCCGATGAACAACGCGCCGTCGGCGTGCAGGCGCTTGGCCTCCGGCGTCGCGTTGGCGCGTTCCATGGCCTCCCGGTCGTCGTACCAAAGCTCGGCGATGCCGTCGATTTCGACATCGGTCTCGGGAATGTCGGGCCGCGTCCGTTGGGCGAGGATGTGCGACTGTACATAGCGGCGCACGCCAGGCACGGCATGGGCCAGGGGTGCGTGAACCTCGTACCAATGGGTGACAAAGTCTTGATGGCTGAGCCCGTCCTTGCGGGTCAAGAGCCCGATGCTCTTGATCATCGGCTTTCTCCTACCTCGGTCGACCGCAACGGCGCCGCTCGCATCGCCGTCGCTGCTCATGATACGGTCGGCAAAAGCGGGCAAAAAGCAAGGACCGAGGCGATGGATCTGAAGCTCGTCAGAGAGGAGGCGATCGAGGGGACAACGCGCTTTTTCTGGGACAATCGTGGGTTTGCGCCCAGCGAGGACAGCGAGGAGTGGGAGGCCGAATACCGGCGCCAGTTCGAGTTGGCGAAGGCGCGCCATGCAGACGGCGAGTCAATCAACCGAGCATCCGCCGCGACGCCCGCTGCGGAACCGACGCATTGGGCGGAACTAACCGGCGCGCCGACGCAGATCCGCTGGGCGGCATCTCTGCGAACCGAAAGAATAAGCGAAATCCGCGATCCAGGCGTTCGCGAATGGCTTGCCACAACCTGGACCCGGGCGAAAAGCTGGATCGACACCCAGGAATTGCCGACGCCGGTGTTTTTGCAGCGGATCGCGGTGCATTACCAGGAATACCGTAAAAAAGCCGACGAGGAGGCTCGCGTTCGGACGCGGCAGCGCCGCGAGCAGGAAGCCGCGGCCGACGAAATCCACCGGCAGGTCGAAAACGCCGGCATCACCGCCGCGGGGCTGGTCGAATTGATCGACATCTGCGACCGGCTTCCGCCGGTGCCGCTCAAAGCCAAGCTCGCCGAACTCGACCATGACGGCCGCAATGTACGGGTCTTCGAGACCGACGACCCGGTTCTTTTGATGGTTCTCGAAAAAGACCGGACGAGCCGCGGCGAATACGCGATCGAGCGCGACGCCGGGCTCGTTGCCGATCTGGCACTGTTTATGCGCGCAAGGGAGCGCTCGTAATCTTATTGGGAGGGAGGATCATGGCGGCAATGGCGGGGGCGCCGTCACGCGGCGCGCGGCAGGCGATGGAGCGGCTGAATTCCGAGGCCGCGCCGCTCCACATCTGGCTGCGCACCCAGGCGAATGCGCCGGCGCAGCGCCCGTGGTTTCGCGAAACCGGGCTGACGGCCGGCGGCCGGGTCGCCTCCGGCCGGGTCGGGGCGGCGCAGCTGAAACCGGTCGCCCACCAGTGGCGCTGGCGCGAAATCGGCCCCTATCTCGACCGCATCGCCGAAATTGCCCGCGGCGCCGATGTGTCGCCGATCGAATTTGCCGAACGCCAGCAATTCCTGCTGACCAATCCGGGGCTCGGCGGGAGGCTCCAGGTCACCTCGACGATGCGCTGCGCGGTGTCGATCTACAATCCGGGCGATGTCGCCCCGGTCCACATCCACACGCCCAACGCCAGCCGCACGATCCTTTCCGAAAACGGCGGCTACACGACGATCGAGGGCGAGCGCTGTGCCGCTTCGCGCGGCGACCTGATCCTGACGCCGAACGGCACCTGGCACGACCACGGCAATGACGGCGCCGATCCCGTGGTATGGATCGACGTCCTCGATTTCCCGCTGATGGAATTTCTCGATTGCGTCTGGCTCGACGAGGGGTTTCCCGGCGAGACCGAGGGCAACGCGCGTGCCCAGAGGGTCACCCAAAGCGACGGCTATTCGCATCGCCTCTATGGAAAAGGAGGGCTGCTGCCGGCCTTCACCTCGCACCGCCGCGGTTTTGGCCGCGAGACCTCGCCGATGTTTCATTACCACGGCGCCGATGTGCGCGCCGTCCTCGACGATCTGCGCGACGAGCCGGGCAATCTCTACGACGGCGTCACCTTGCGCTTTGTCAACCCGGCGAGCGGCGCGTCGGTGTTCCCGACGCTGGACTACCGGGCGATGCTGTTGCCGCCGGGCGCGGAAACGCGGTTCAAGCGCGAGACCGCCGGCACGCTTTATCAGGTCATCGAAGGCCGCGGGACAACCGAGATCGCCGGCCAATCCTTCGATTGGGAGATGAACGACATCTTCGTCGTGCCCGGGTTTGCCTGGCGCCGCCATCTCAACCACGGCCGCGGCGACGCGGTGCTATACGCGGTCTCGGACATGCCGCTTCTCGACAAGATCGGGCAATACCGCGCCCAAGGCCGCCAGCCGGACGGCACCGTCGTCGAACTCGCCCTCTAGTGCCCGATGCGGAAATAATCATAAACTTCATTAACGCGAACGCGGGAACCGAGGCACGCGGCGTGCGGTCGCCCCTGTTCATGCCAGAGCTGCCCTGCGAAAGCAGCCGGGTAGATTTCGGACCCCCACCGTCGCGCTTGTGAAGGAATTCATAACCCGGAGGAAGCTGGCAATTCCCTCTTTTTCCGGTGCGACGAGCAGGAGACGGCGGCGGGATACATTCACCTCCTCTCAGCCGAGCGGCGGGGGCTTAGGGCTTGTTGTCGGGATAGGTCAGGTCGACCCTGCCCTGCACGGGCTGCGGCGATTGTTGCTGCTGTGCCGGTTGCGGCGGCTGTTGGGTCTGTTGCGCCGATTGCGGTGGTTGCTGGGTCGGTGGCGCCGGCGCCGCCTTTACCGCGGCGATTTCCGCGTCGCGGTGCTGGCGGTAGACGCTGCGTAATTCGGCATAATAATCGAGCGAGTTTCGCTCCAAATCGTCGAGATCCTTCAAATGCTGCGCCCGCGTCTCGACAGCGTCCGCCCCGCCGGCGGCAACGCTGGCGTAGGTCGCCGGAGGACCGCCGACAAAGGTCAGCGGGTTCATCGCCAGATCGACCACAGTGCCGATCGCGTCGCGCGGATTTGACGGGCCGAGCAGCGGCAATTCGACATACGGCCCCTCCTTGACGCCCCAAACCGCCAGCGTCTCGCCAAAATCGGCATTATGCGGCGGCAGGCCTAATTTTTTGGCGACATCGACGACACCGGCGGCGCCGGCGGTCGTATTGACCGCGAGCCGCTGCACCGATTGCCACGCCTTGCCGACATTGCCTTGCAGCAGGTCGTTGACGGCGGTCGCCGGTTCCTTGAGGTTTTGCACGACGTTGTGGACGCCTTGGCGCACCGCATCGGGAACATGGTCGACATAGGCTTGCGCCACCGGCCGCATGACGGTGTGGTCGACCGCGAGATTAGCCTTGAAGATCGCACGATTGACCGGCTCGGCCGGATCGTTGTCCGGGTCGGCGTCGGCGGCCGTCGTGAGCGGCGCCGGCTGTGCGGCACAGCCGCAGCAGCCGCAGCAGCCGAGAGCGATGCCGAGCACCGCCGCCGCCACGGCGCCTTTTATTCGGCACCCGCCTTCGACATTGGATCTTCGCACCATCCGTGCCTCGCGTCCTTTTCAATGCGAGCGGGCAATGTCGTAGACCAGCTCCGCCGCGGCAATATCCTCGACGGCGATCCCAACCGATTTGAAGAGGTTGTCGATTGAGCGGAGACCGATGCCGTCCCGGCGAAGATTTCGCCGATCTCGGCATGGATCGCCGCTCTCGACAGGATTACGTCGCCCGATTCCTTCAGCACCGCCGCGCGCGAATCGACGACCAGCAGGTTCGCCATCGCGGCATCGTCCAGCTCGCGCCAGCTCGGCCGTGGCGAGCCGACGGCATTGACATGCGCCCCGGGCTTGAGCCACGCACCCTTCAGGATCGGTTCAACCGCACTCGTCGCGGTGACTAGGACATCGGCGCCGCGCACCGCCTCCTCAGCCGGCATCATCCGAATACCGTGCCGTTCGGCAAAACGCCGGGCATGCTCGGCCGTGCGGCTCCATACCCGGACCTCGGCAAAACTGCGTACCTGCCGCAGCGCGTTCAGATGCGCCTCGGCCTGCACCCCAGAGCCGAGCAGGGCCAGGACGCGGCTGTCGGGCGAGGCGAGATATTTGGTCGCCGCTGCCGACACGGCCGCGGTGCGCATCTCGGTGATCAGGCGGCCATCCATGACCGCGAGCGGCTCGCCGCTGTCGGTGCGGAACAACAGGATCATCGCGTGATGCGTCGCCACGCCGGTGCCGGCATTGCCTGGATAAAAGCTGACGAGCTTGGCTCCCATCGCGTTTTCGGCCACCGCCGACATGACCCCGAGATAGCGCCGTCCCTCCTCGATCGTCAGCATCTCGCGCACCGGCTGCACCACCCGCCCGCGCGAAAACGCGACGAGAGCCCGCTCCATCGCCGGGATCAGCCGATCCCAGCTCAGCACCGGGCGAATGGCGGCCTCGTCGAGATACATGACCATGGCAATCGCCCTTCGCGCCTGATCCAACCCGCGGTAGCGTCCGATACTTTGGGCCGCGTATGACAGTTCCGCTGGCACACTATATGCTCAACGACCGGTGGGCTCCCGATCGGCATCGGCAGACGACTTGTTCGCGGCTGCTGGACACGAGGCGCCCCGACCGGCGTCAGACAGGATGGTTGAAAGCGAGGGGATGAATTTGGCTGATTGGGTTGAAACCTGTCGAAGTTCGGTGGCGCCCTGGGAGTGCGATACGACCGAGCACTTCACGATCGCTTATTATTTCGACCGTGTCGACCAGGCGGCGTCGGCTCTTGCCGAACGTCTGGACCTCGCCGGCCATCTGAATGCTGGGGTTTTTCCGCGACGCTTCAGCTCGCGCTTTACCCGCGAGCTTCGCGCCGGCGCCAGCTTCCATGTCCAGAGCGCGGCGATCGGGCTCGACCCGGCGTTATGTCTCGGCCACCGCTTTGTCGATTCAGCCAACGGTGAAGCCGTGACCTGGGTCGAGGAGGTTTGGGAGGCTGCGCGGCTGTCTGACGGAGAACGCAAAGCCGCGGGCGAGATGCTGGCGGATTGGACAGGACCCGAGATCGAAGAACGGCCGGAGCCGCCGTCGATCGCGGGCTCGATCCCGACCGCGCGCGGCCGCGTCAAGCCCGCCGATCTCGACGAGTTCGGCCGCTTTTCGCTCGCCGCCTTCGTCCACAGGTTCACCGATGCGGTGATCCAGGCATCGGCGGCGATCGGACTGACCGGCGATTACATGAAAGCCGAGCGGCGCGGCTATTCGACCTTTGAGCTGGCGTTGCGGATTGATGGCGTGCCTGGTCTCGGCGACCCCTACGTGGTCGAGACCGGGATCGCCCATCTCGGCAGCTCGTCGATCCGCCTTCTGCACCGCATGTGCGACCCGCGCAACGGCGCCGAATTCGCCCGTCTCGGCCAGTTCGGCGTGCAGCTCGACCTCGACGCCCGCCGGCCGGCGCCGTTGCCGGCGGAAATCCGCGAGCACGCCACGCGCCTGCTGCTGCCCTCGGCGTGAGGCTGCCGCGCCGCCGCGAGCAAGCGTTACTTCAGATTGCGGTCCCACATCGCGAATATCTTGCTCCAGGTCTCCTCGGCGGCGAGCGTGTCGTAGACGGCGCTCTCCAGAAAGCAGAAGCCGCCGCCGCCATGCGGTGCGGGAAATGGCCCAAGACGGTGGTGAGGTGGTGATGTACTGGCCGCTCAAGCAATGCCCGACGCGGCCGACAGTGCCGGTCCTGAACAGGGGGCCGGGCCTCCGGCCGCAGTCAGCTGCCCACACCCCGGGCGATGGCGTTGCGCAGCAATGTGATGAACGCGTCGGTTTCCCACGGCCCGCGAAAGGTGGGCGGCGTCATGTCCGCGGGGTCGGCGGCTCGCGCCGCGCGGATCGCCGGGTTGTGGCAATGGCCGAGCGCGAAATAGGCGACGCCGCCATTGCCGATTTCGCGGGCATAGCCGAGCACGCGGGTCCTGCCGTCGGGCTGCAGCGAGGTGTCTGTCGCGTAGAGGGTTCCGATCGCGGGCGAGGAGGCGCCCGGGCCGTAATCCGCGGTCAACAGGATCCTTGTCGAGTCCGGGTGTTGCAGCTCGATAAAGTAGGGCTCGTCCTCGACCTCGAACGAGGCGCCGAGCCCCTGGGTCAGCGGGTGATCGGCAGCGCTGACCTCGACACGGATCTTGCGGATCGGCGGATGGGTCAGGAAGCGGCTGCCGAGGAGCGCGTGGTGCTCGGTCTTGACGGTGCGGCGCTGGCGCGTGCCCTCCACCCGCTCGGCGCGGCCACCGCTCGTCCCATGCAGGCCCAGCCAATGACCGCCCGCCTCGAGCCAGGTCTCGATCGCGCGGGTTTGCGCCGTGTCGGGATAGGGGCCGGCAACATAGGTGATCAGCAATCGGCTCACCGGCAGCCATTTCTCGATGTCGGAGAAGTCGTTGGCGACCGAGGCCGGAACGTCGCGCTCGGCCAACAGCGCCAAGAGCCGCAGGCGGGCATAGTCGTGGTCGTGCCCGGCCATCGAACCGGGAGGAAACCCACCGGCAATGACATGCGCGCGGCCGGAGTTTGTCTCTGTCATCGGATCACCTCGCTCGCCATGGATGTCGCGCAAGCTCTGACCCCAGTCTCTCATCTTCCCGTTCTCTTCGCCTACGAGGAAAATCGTGGTCGCGTGACGACGGATTAGGCGATGCCGCCGCCAACGGGCAGCAACCGGCAAATCGGCGCTGGTTAATTGCGCTCCGGCTATGGGCGCTGGCGCAGTGCTCGGCGCAGCGCTACGCTCCCGCCGGACTTCAGACGCAATGGAGAGGGCTATGGCCAAGGCTTATTGGGTGGCGACCTATCGTTCGATTTCGGACCCGGAGGCGTTGGCCGGCTATGCCAAGCTCGCCGGTCCCGCGATCACCGCAGCCGGCGGGCGATTTCTGGCGCGGGGAACCGCGGCCAAGGCGTACGAAGCCGGGCTCGTCCAACGGGTGGTCATCATCGAATTCGACAGCGTCGAGAAGGCCGCCGCCGCCCACGACAGCGCGGCCTATCAGGCGGCGCTCAAAGTTCTCGGCAAGGGTGCGGATCGCGATATGCGGATCGTCGAGGGCGTGGAGTAGCCCGTTTGGACACCGTCGCCCCCGCGAAAGCGGGGGTCCAGGGCGAGTGGCACAGCATTTGCCCCTGGATCCCCGCTTGCACGGGGATGACGAGTAAAATCGCAACGGTTAGCCTGAGCAGGAGAACCCGTCATGCCGCGTCTGAATTTCGGCGCCTTTCTTGCCCCGCACCATCCGGTCGGAGAGCACCCGATGTTGCAGTTCCGCCGCGATCTCGACCTTGTCGAGCAACTCGATCGGCTCGGCTACGACGAATTCTGGTGCGGCGAACACCATTCGAGCGGTTGGGAAATGATCGGCTCGCCCGAGATGTTCCTGGCGGCGGCGGGTGAGCGGTCGAAGCGCATCAAGCTTGCCACCGGGGTCGTCTCGCTTCCTTATCACCACCCGTTCAACGTCGCCCAGCGGATGGTCCAGCTCGACTGGATGACCGGCGGGCGGGCGATCTTCGGGTCGGGTCCGGGCGCCCTCGCCTCGGACGCGCACACGTTGGGGATCGACCCAATGGTCCAGCGCGACCGCCAGGACGAGGCGATCGGCATCATCCGGCGGCTGTTCCGAGGCGAGCGGGTGACCGCGAAAAGCGACTGGTTCACGCTCCAGGACGCGGCATTGCAACTGCTGCCTCTGCAGGAAGACATGCCGTTCGCCGTCGCCTCGCAGATCAGCCCGTCGGGTATGACCTTGGCCGGCAAGCACGGCATCGGCGTGATCTCGATCGGCTCGATGTCAAGCGAGGGCCTGAACTCGTTGCCGACGCAATGGGGCTTTGCCGACGCTGCCGCGAAAAAGCACGGCCGGACCGTCGACCGCAAGGATTGGCGCGTGCTGTTGAGCTGGCACATCGCCGAGACCCGCGAAAAGGCGCGCGCTGAAGCCCGCGAGGGGTTATTGCGGCATCATAACCAATACGTGGTCGGAACCTTGCAGCGGCCAGGGGCAACGGCGTTCAGCGATCCCGACGAGGCGGTCGACAAGACCGCGTTCTCGGATGCGGCCGCGGCGACGATCGGCACCCCGGACGATCTGATCGCCCGGATCAAATCCGTCATCGAGATCAGCGGCGGGTTTGGCACCGTCGTCGGTTTTGTCCACGACTGGGCGAATCCGGAAAACACGATGCGCAGCTGGGATATGGTCGCGCGCTATGTCGTGCCGGAAATCAACGGCTATCTCAAAGGGCTGCGCCAATCGCAGGATTTTGTCGCGACCAATCGCGGCGTCTTCGACCGCGCCAAGGAAGCGATCATGGCGAAGATCACCGAAAACGATGCCGCGGTCGCCGCACTCGCGGTAACCCGCGGCTCGCGACTAGGCGACGTGGCTTCGGCGAGCAACGTCCCCGATCTCGACAAAGCCCGCGCGCAAGCCAGAAGACGATGAGCGCAGCGCTTAGCGGAGGGGAAAAATGGCGCTGCTGATCGTCAATCTCGACAAGCAAATCGGTAATGCCGAGACTTGGCGCGACACGGTCGAGCAGGTGATCCCCGATGTCGAGCTTCGCATCTGGCCCGATCCGGGCGAGTTGGCGAAGATCGAATATCTCGCCTTCATCCGCCCGGATTTCGACGTCCTGCCGCCATTGCCGAATTTGAAGGCGATGTTCAGCCGCTCGGCCGGGGTGGAGGCTTTCGTCAATCATCCCAAAATGCCCAAGGTCCCGCTGGGCAAGGTGGAGCCCTCGGGCGGCGACCCGATGATGACCGAATACGTCGTCATGCACGTGCTTCGCTTTCATCGCGACATGCCCGGTTACCAGATGGCGCAGGCCAAACGGGAATGGCGCCGGACCACGATCGTCCGGCCCGAGGAGCGGCGCGTCGGCTTCCTTGGCTACGGCATGATGGCAAAGCCGCCGGCGCTGGTGTTGCGCTCGCTCGATTTCCCGGTCAAAGCCTGGGTTCGCACGCCACGCGAGAAATCCGAAGTCCCGATTTTTCATGGCCGCGACCAGCTCGAGCCGTTCCTGAGCCAGACCGACATCGCCGTCTGCCTGTTGCCACTGACGCGCGAAACCGAGGGCATCTTTTGCGCGCGAACCTTTGCGATGATGCCGAGAGGGGCAATGCTGATTAATGTTGGGCGCGGCAAGCATGTCGCGGAGGCGGATCTGATCGAGGCACTCGATTCCGGGCAGTTGTCGTACGCCGCGCTGGATGCGCTGTGGCCCGAACCGCTGCCGCCGGAAAGCCCGCTCTGGCTGCACCCCAAAGTCACCGTGATGCCGCACGTCGCCCGGCGGCCGACCGTCGCGCAACTGGTGACGGAGATCGCCGCGAACATCCGCAGCATCGAAGCCGGCGGCCCGCTGTTGCAGGAAATCGACATCGCGATGGGGTATTAACCCCGCCGCGTCGCGAACGCCGTTTCTTGGCCATTGTCAGACGCTTGCTTGATGGCATCGACCAGACGGTGCAGCTCGACCGCGCTCGCGAAATTCGGCTGCCGGCTTTCGCCGTTATGGGTCGCGTGATCTCGAATAGCCTGGGCGAACAGCGTGTACATCTGGCCGACATTGGCGGGTTCGCCCGTTGGCGTGCCGGGTGACGCGACGGTAAAGCGCTGCGGCACCGGCATCGGCGCCAGCGTGTTGCCGCCCTTTGCCCCGTGTAGCGCAACCTCGCCCAGTTGCGGCGAATCCTCGCCCGATGCGACCAGGGTGCCGTCGCGGGCCGTAGATCTCCATGCAATAGCCGCTGCCGGCAAACGGAATGGCGCCGACATGGACCGAGGCGACCGCACCACTCGCGAGCCGGCCGCTGAGCAGCACGTTGTCGGGCGAAGTCACGTCAAGCCACGTGTTGGCGCCGGTGTCGAGCCACTGCTTGGCCTGGGTCGCCACCACAGCGGACAGCCGCGCGAAGTCGCCGGCGACAAAGCGCATCGCGTCGACGGTGTGGCCGTTGGCGATGGTCAAGGTGTTGGCGCCGAGTTCGGCGTCGCGCTGCCAGGTGCGGTGGGACGGCCGCGACAACACGCCCTCGCGCATCAGGCTGACATGAACGGCCATGACCTCGCCGACATAGCCGGCCTCGACCAGTTCCTTCATGTACATCACAACGGGATTGACGCGGGCCTGCAGACCGATTGCGGTGACCAATCGGTTCGATTGGGCCAGCGCCACCAGTTCCACAGCCTCCGCCGTCGTCCGCCCGAGCGGCCATTCGCAATAGACGTGCTTGCCCGCCTCTAGCGCCGCCTTGGTCGGCGCGTAGTGCGACGGCACGCGGACAACGACCGCGACCGCGTCGATCTCCGGCGAGGCGATCATCCGGCGCCAGTCGTCAAAGGCCAGCCGGGCGCCCCACGCTCGGCGCGCCGCCTCGGCGCTGTCGGCCCGGGTGGTGCACACCGCGGTCAGCTCGACATCCGAACTCGCCCGCAGCGCCGGCAGGTGGGACCGCGCCGACCACGTCCCGCTGACGCTGGCGCCGATCAGCCCCAGCCGAACCTTGTCCGCCATGTCGCTCTCCCCCGAAGGATTCCTGTCGGTCGGTCGATCTTACTGATGGCGCTTATGATTTGGCAAAAACCTCTTGAGATTCAGGCGCCGGCGACGGTCAGGTCGTCGATGCGCAGGGTCGGGGCGTCCATGCCGGCCTTGAATTCGAGGTCGTCGGCGGCGGCGAGGCGCAGGAACATGTCCTTCAAA
>DATMKU010000219.1:0-2671 GCA_035570935.1 Allostellaceae bacterium | reverse complement strand
TTGTCGCCAACAACGGAGTGCTGTTCAGCGAGTCCGCTTTGAAGGGCGCGCATTTCATCGAGCTGTGCGACAAGCGCAAGATCCCGCTGCTGTTTTTGCAGAACATCGCCGGGTTCATGGTCGGCCGCGACTACGAGGCCGGTGGCATCGCCAAGCACGGCGCCAAGATGGTCACCGCCGTGGCCTGTGCCCGGGTCCCCAAGTTGACCGTCGTAATCGGCGGATCCTACGGCGCGGGCAACTATTCGATGTGTGGCCGGGCGTACTCGCCACGCTTTCTGTGGATGTGGCCCAATGCGCGGATCTCGGTGATGGGCGGCGAGCAGGCGGCTGCGGTCTTGGCGCAGATCCGCCGCGATGCCAGCGAGGCACGGGGCGGCCCCGGCACGGGCCGTGGGTGGAGCACCGCCGAGGAGGAGGCATTCAAGGCGCCGATCCGTGCCCAATACGAGACCCAGGGCCACCCCTATTACGCGAGTGCGCGGCTGTGGGACGACGGGGTCATCGACCCGGCCGATACGCGCATGGTGCTGGCCTTGGCGATCTCGGCCAGCCTCAACGCGCCGATCGCGCGCTTTGACGGCGCGCCGTTTGGCGGTGGGCGAGGCCCGTTCGGGGTGTTCCGGATGTGACAGTTATGATGCCCCGTATCGCGCCGCGTTTCAATTCTCCCCCTCCACCCCAAGGCGGGGAGGGGCGAGGTCCACTCAGTCCCGGGTGCTAACGTGTTTGCTAAGCTCCTGATCGCCAATCGCGGCGAGATTGCCTGCCGCATCATCCGCACCGCGCGGCGGATGGGGCTCGCGACGGTCGCGGTCTATTCAGACGCCGATCGCGGGGCATTGCACGCGGCCCTCGCCGACGAAACCTGGCCTATTGGCCCCGCGCCGGCGCGCGACAGCTATCTGAACATCGCCGCGATCGTCGACGCGGCGCTGGCGAGCGGTGCTGGGGCCGTTCATCCGGGCTACGGGTTTCTGTCGGAGAACGCCGATTTCGCCGAGGCGTGCGAGGCGGCGGGGCTGGTGTTTGTCGGGCCGCCCGCCGCGGCGATTCGGGCGATGGGCTCGAAAGCGTCGGCGAAGACCATCATGGCAAAGGCGGGGGTGCCGGTAGTGCCAGGCTATCACGGCGACGACCAGGACCTCGGCCATCTCACCGAGGAAGCGGAACGGATCGGATTTCCGGTGTTGATCAAGGCCTCGGCCGGCGGCGGCGGGCGCGGCATGCGGGTCGTCGGCGGGCCGGCCGAGTTCCACCCGGCGCTCGAGGCGGCGCGGCGCGAGGCGGCCGGCGCCTTTGGCGACGACCGGGTGTTGCTCGAAAAGTATCTCGAGCGGCCGCGGCACATCGAGGTGCAGGTGTTTGCCGACCGGCACGGCGATGTGGTCCACATCTTCGACCGCGACTGTTCGATCCAGCGCCGCCACCAGAAGGTGATGGAGGAGGCGCCGGCGCCGGGGCTCGACGAGGAGCAGCGGCGACGGATGGGTAAGGCAGCGGTCGCGGCGGTGCAGGCGGTCAGCTATGTCGGCGCCGGGACGGTCGAATTCATCGCCCCCGCGGCCGCGCCCGAGGCGTTCTATTTCATCGAGATGAACACGCGGCTTCAGGTCGAGCATGCGGTGACCGAGGCGATCACCGGGCTCGACCTCGTCGAATGGCAGTTGCGGATGGCGGCCGGCGAGCGGTTGCCGCTGCGCCAGCAGGATCTTGCCGCGAGCGGGCACGCGATCGAGGCGCGGCTTTACGCCGAAGACCCCGAACGCGAATTTCTGCCGCAGACGGGAACGCTGCACCGGCTGCATTTGCCATCGCCGGAGATCGCCCGGGTCGATACCGGGGTGCGGCAGGGCGACGCGGTGACGCCGTTCTACGACCCGATGATCGCAAAAATCGTCGTTTGGGGCGAGGACAGGGCGGCTGCCGTCGGGCGGCTGCGGCGGGCGCTCGGCGAGACCGCGGTGCTCGGGCTGCGCACCAATCTCGGGTTTTTGGCGCGAGTCGCGGCCGATCCCGATTTTGCCGCGGGTGCGGTCGACACCGGCTTTATCGCGCGCCGCAGCGCGGCATTGCTGGCGTCGCGCGGACCGGCCCCCGATGCGGCACTGGCCGCGGCGATATTGACCCGATTGATGGCGCGGCAGACCGCGGCGACGGCCGCGGCGGCACGCTCGGGCGACCCGTTTTCGCCCTGGGCGCGCAACGAATGCTGGCGGCTCGGCGGCAGCGGTCAGCAGCAGGTGGTGCTGCGCGACCGCGCCGCCGAGCAGACCGTCAAAGCTTGCACGGGCGGCGCGGGCTGGATGCTGCGGCTCGGCGAGCGGGCGGTGGCGGCGAGCGGTGAGATCGAGCCGGATGGCGCGCTGGCGCTGGCGTTGGACGGCGTCGGGCGTCGGGTACGGGTGCTCGACCACGGCTGCGAGATCGCGGTTTTTATCGACGGCGAGAGCTGGCGGTTCGAAGAAATCGACCCGCTCGCACCACCTGCCGCGGACGATCCGAGCGCCGGGAAATTGACCGCGCCGATGCCGGGGCGGGTGATGCGGCTGTTGGTTGAACCCGGCGTCAAAGTGCGGCGCGGGGAGCCGCTGATGGTCATCGAGGCGATGAAAATGGAGCACACGATCACCGCGCCCGCCGATGGCGTCGTTGCAGCGGTGCGGTTTGC
>DATMKU010000218.1:0-13083 GCA_035570935.1 Allostellaceae bacterium | reverse complement strand
GCCGAACGCGGGACCGCTTTCCACGTTGAAAATCAATGGATACCCATTCGAATCGCCGCTTAGTCTAGTAATATACCGACCGCCCGGCCCCGCCGCCTGCCGCCACCAGCTCGCCGGAGACCGCCCAGGCTTTGTCCGAGGCGAGGAACACCGCGACGAACGCGACCTCCGAGGCGTCCACCATGCGGCAAATCGCATTGCCGCGCGGCGAGTCCGCAGCAAAGTCCCGCCGCTCCGCCTCTTCCGGGGATACGCCCAGCTGGGTGGCGCGGGCGGCAACCAGGCTCGGCGTGCGCTCGGTGCGGGTCGTGCCGGGATGGATGCAATTGACCGTGATCCCATGACGGCCCAGCTGGACGGCCAGCGTCTTTGTCATGTGCACCAGGCCGGCATTGCGCGCGCCGCCGCTCAGATTGCCGGCGTTGCGGGCGTTGCCGCCGCTGATGTTGATGATGCGGCCCCAGCCCGCCGTCTTCATGAAGGGGATGATCGCGCGGGAACAGCGCAGCGCTCCCACATACTTAACGTTGAAATCCTCTATCAAATCCTCGTCGATGACGGTTTCTATCGGGCCGGTCGCGGTGGCCGAGCCCCCGGGCGCGGACCCGCTGTTGACCAGGATGTGCAGGCCGCCCAGTTGCTGCGCCGCCTCGGCGACCATATGGTCCACCTGCTCCTTGCTGGTAACATCGGCCGCGAGAGGAACAATGCGCCGGTTCGTGTCGGCAGCCAGCTCCCGCGCCGTCGCCTCCAGATCCCCCTTGTTCCGCGCCACGATCGCCACATCGACCCCTTCGCGAGCCAATTCCCGGGCAATGGCTTTGCCAATGCCGCGACTGCCGCCAGTCACGATCGCATGCTTGCCTTGCAATCCGAGGTCCATGGCACTCTCTCCCCTTGGCGGCGTGACCGCGATTTAGTGCGTCACTGCTGATTGTTCTCTCTGCGGGAACCGGGCGCAAGGGTGTTGCCAGACGCAGGACGATGGACGGAACGTGCCGACATCCCTCCGGCAGGGCCGCCGCCGCTCGGGCACGATGCATGGGGCGCACCCCATCCCAAAGCTGCGATAGCGGGGCCCCGGCCCGAACCGCCGGATTCGACCCTCAAGAGACATTCGCAGCCGCGCCGGGGGATCGTCGGGTTGACCACGAAGCGGTCATTCTCCCCGGATTTCCGCCATGCTAACCACCGGCTCAAGCCAACTCGTCGAGCAGCGCCTTTGCCTCTTTCAGATCGGCGGTGTCGAAGCCCTCGGTGAACCAGCCATAGACCGGGGCGAGTAGATCGCGAGCTTCCGCTCGCCGGCCCTGTTCGCCCCACAACCGGGCGAGGCTCGTGGCAGCGCGCAACTCATTGGCTTTTGCGTGTTGTTTTCGCGCGACGCGTAATGCCTCTTCCAGGGCGTTTTGGCTGTCCTCAAGCATGTTGAGACCGAACAACGCGACGCCTTCGAGGCGAAGAAGCTCCGCCTCCCACTGCCTGTGGCCCGTCTTCTCCACAGTGCAAAGGCCCTCTCTCGCGGCGGCAAGACCGGCGCTCTGCTCGCCCCGACGCGTCAGTGTGTCGGCTAATTTCGCCAAGCCGTAGGACCGCAATCGCCTCGACCCGTTCGGACCTTCAAGCCCCTCGTGCACGCAAGCAACTGCTTCCTCGAGCGATCCCCGCGCCGTCAAGGCGGCACCGCGCAAGAGCTGTGGTTCCAGCACCAAGCCAAGTCTTTGCTCGGCGGCAAGAGCCATGGCGGCATCGAGCCGTTGCATTGCCAATTCCGGCTCTCCACGATCGAGGTGAAGCATCGAGTTGTACTGTAGGGCGATAGCCAAACTGAACGGATGAGCGATCTGATCGGCCAGTGCCAACGCTTCGCTGCCGAGCGCCAAGCCTTTTTCAGGATACCCAAGTAGCCAATGGATCTGCGCACCCAAGTAGCGACCACACATGCCGGGATCGTGCCCGCCGTACACCTGATGGTGGAGCCTATGCCGTTCGGGATTATACAACCGACGACCAGCCTCGCAGTGCTTGCGTCCGGCCGCCGGCTCGCCGGAGAACAAACAGGTCGCCCAAGCGCTGTGGTGCGCCTGCAAACGCAGATCGTCGTCCGCGCTGTTTGCAGTTAGCCGCTGGAGCCGGTTCGACAATTTACGGCATTCGAGAATCCTGCCGGCGCCGTTGGCCGATTGCCAAAGGCCATTGAGTGCCATGAACAACTGGTGTGCATCATCGCGTTGCTCGGCGAGCTCTCGGGCGCGCGAGTAAGCCTCGGCCGCATCGGCTGCACCGAACCCCTTCGCCGTGAACAGCGACGGTCCTCTGGCCAGTTGTAGCTCGATTTCGCATCCATCCCGAATCAGCCCTTCGGGTAGGACTGCCACCGCCTCAAGACCGCGCTCGAAATGACGGATCGCCTCCATATGAGCGAAGCGTGCCGCCGCATGACGCCCCGCCTTCAGCCATTGATCTATCGCGCGGCCGGTGTCGCCGGCAGCCGTCAGGTGATGAGCCAGCAATTCGGGCTCGCGCTCGACGAGATCAGAGAAATGTACGTCCAGCGCCGCTGCGGCCTGAGCGTGGAGTTCTTGCCGTCGCCCGCGCAGCAGAGTCGAGTAGGCAGCATCCTGCACCAGCGCGTGCTTGAAGAGGTAGGATGAATGCGGAGCGGCACCCCGGCAAAACAGCAATTCCGCGGCGCTGAGCTGACCCAACGCGGCTTGCAACTCTCTTTCATCTCGCTGTGCCACCAGTTCGATCAATTCATAGGCAAACTCGCGGCCGATCACCGCACCTATTTGGGCGACCTCCTTGGGTACCGGTCCGAGCCGGTCCAGGCGCGCTATCAGTGACGCGTGTAATGTCGCCGGCACCGACAACGCAGCTGGCGACGCGGTCGCCAGCACCGTAGCAACCCGGTCTCCCTGCCCGACGCTTTCCAGCACCGCCTTGGTCAGCTCCTCGACAAACAGCGGCACGCCGTCGGTGCGCTCAACGATTTGGGCGACGATCTCAGGGGAGAGCGCGGCATTGGCCAACTGCTGCGCCAGCGCCGTGCCGTCGCGCTCGCCGAGCCGATTGAGCACCAAACTCGTGACGTGGGAGCGACCGTTCCATGGCGGCTGAAATTCGGGACGAAAGGAGATCGCCAGCAGCATCGGCAGTTGCCGCACCCGGTCGACCGTCAGATCCAGCAGCTCGCGAGAGGTTGGATCGATCCAATGGACATCCTCAAACACCATAAGCACCGGTTGGCGGCCAACCTCGGCTTCGAGTTGGTTCAAGAGCGCCTCGAACATCTTCTCCCGTTTGCGCTGCGGGCTCAGGTTGAGGTCCGCAGCGTTGCTCGGTAACGACAACAACTCGGCCAACAGCGCGACATCGTCTGCGCGCGGTGTTCCTGGGGCGAGCATCGTCTGCAGTTTGCCGAGCTTGGTACCGACCGCGTCACCGCGGACAAATCCTGCGGCGTGCTCAAGCTGCGCAATGAAGGGATAGAGGGCGCTGTCCTGGTGGTGCGGAGAGCAAAAATAGCGCAAGCGGGTATGCGGCTCGCTTCCGATGTGCTCGGATAGTGCCGCCGTGAGCCGCGACTTGCCGATACCCGGCTCGCCGGAAATCAGTACCACCCGTCCTTCGCCGCTCTTCGCCTGGTGCCAGCGGCGGATAAGCAGCTCGACTTCCTCCTCGCGCCCGACGAGCGGCGTCTCCCCCGAGCGCAGCGCCTCGAAGCGGCTGACCTCGCCGCTCTCGCCCAAGACCCGCCAAGCGCCTTGCGGCTCAGCGAACCCGGCAAGCCTTAGCGGTCCGAGGTCCTCCAGATCAAACAGCCCGCCGATCTGCCTGCGGGTCGCTTCGCTAATGACCAGCATGTTCGGCCCGGCGAGGGCTTGAAGCCGCGCCGCAAGATTGGGCGTCTCGCCGACGACCGCTTGCTCCTGCGCCGAGCCTTCGCCTATCAGATCGCCGACGATCGCCAGGCCTGTGGCGATCCCAACCCGGGCTTGGAGTTTGATAGATTTGACGTCGAGGCGACCGACAGCGTCGATCGCTCCCAATCCTGCCCGGACCGCGCGCTCGGCGTCGTCCTCGTGAGCTCGTGGGTAACCGAAATACACGAGAACTCCGTCGCCCATGTATTTAGCAACGAAGCCATCGAACTCGGCGACGATATTCGCGACCGCGCGGTGATAGGCGGCAATCACCTCCCGCAAATCCTCGGGATCGAGCCGTGACGAGAGCGCGGTAGAGCCGACGAGGTCGCAGAACAGCACCGTCAGCTGCCGGCGTTCGGCATCGGCAGGGGCCGGTACATCAACGGCTGCCGCTGTCTCGGCGGCGGGAACCACAGCGCCAAGCGCCGCGATGGCGTCGAGCAGTTTGCGACGGTGGCCGATCGCTACAACACCGATTTCCCTGAGATCATCCGATGTCAGCTTCGGTAGCACCTCCCAATCGATCTCGTTGTCGCGAAACAGCGGTTCATAGCGCTCCAGGCCTAAACTCTGTAGCCACGCCGCTGTGTTCATGTGTGATCCTCAGCTCCCGGGAGCGGCAGCCTCTCGTGGGCGACGATAACCCTCTGACGATCGGCCTTCCAGCGGCAGCGCTCAAATAGGCGCAGTATCCGGCGTCGCGGCTTCCGGCCGAATGACCGCTATTGAGCCAAGGGCTTCGCGGGCCGAGCAAATCAAGAATGACGCCTTTCCACCCGTTTCAGTCGTTCGCCGGCCACAGGCGACCATGGGCGCGACGAGTGGGCAGCGGCGTAGCGCGGGAAAACCCGTCAGCATAGCGGTAACAGCCGGTGGCGCCACGGTCCCGCCAAAAAGCCCTTCTATAGTCGTCCCGTTGCGACCATCGATCGGCGGATGTTGATGATTGGAGGTTTGGCAAGACATGCTTTGGTTGAGCGTCGGCGGGAAATCCGGCGCTCCGGGGCACGTATCGCGCCCGGTCTGGAGATTCCCGTAGATTCCCGCTTCGGCGAAATTAATTCCCGGTTCGGCGGGAAAAATTCCCGGTTCTAAGTTCACCTAGCCTATCATGAACTCGTCACAACGGTTTGATTTATAAGTGAAACGTGGGAACGGCTGGGCCGATATCGGACAAAAATTCCCGGATCTTTCCCGGTTCCACGGGAATTTCGCCGGGGCGCGGCGGGTCGCGACCGGCGGCGGCTACCACCCCAGCGCGTAGGCGGCGCGGCGCGGGTCGGCGCCGGCTTCGATGACGCCGCGCTTCTTGTCGACATCGATCGCGCAGACCGCACCCGCGGTCCAGATCCAGTCGGGCCAGCGCTGGATCTCGTGGCCGCGGCGCTGGAGTTCGGCGATGACCGCCTCGGGGATGCGCGCCTCGATCGCCAATCGGCCGGGATAGTAGTCGTAGGGCGCGAACGACGACGGATAGCTGTAGCTCGCAAAACGCGGGCTCTCGATCGCCGACTGCACCTCCTGGCCAAAGACGAAACGGTTCAGCAAGACCTGCAGCATCGCCTGGCTCTGCACGTCGCCGCCGGGCGTGCCGAACGGCATGAAGTGGTCGCCGCCTTTGATCGCCAAGGCCGGGTTCGGCGTCAGCCGTGGCCGCTTGCCGGGGCCGACGCCGGCGGGGTGGCGCGGGTCGGGGCGCGACTGCGAGCCGCGGTTCGACGGAATCAGCCCGGTCCCCGGCACCACCGGCGACCCATAGGAGCCGTCGCTCGGCGTCGCCGAGAACAGATTGCCCCAGCGGTCGGCAACGCAGACATAGGAGGTGTCGGGTTCGGGGTTGGGGTCGCCGCTCGGCCGTGGGAAATCGCCAAAGCCGCGGCCCGCTTGGCGGCCGAGATCGCCGGGCGGCGGCATTTCGGGCCAGGCGCGGTCGGGGCGGATCAGCTTGCGGCGCTCGGCGGCGTATTCCGCGGAGATCAGGGACGCGAGCGGTACCTCGACCAATGCCGGGTCGCCGTAATAGGCCTCGCGATCGGCAAAGGCGAGCTTCAACGCCTCGGTCAGCCGGTGCACGTAGTCGGCGCTGTTGTGGCCGAGGCCGGCGAGGTCGGTGCCTTCGAGCAGCGCCAGGGTCTGCAACAGCACCGGCCCCTGGCACCAGGCGCCGCAGGTAAAGACTTCGAGGTCGCCAAAGCGACGCCGCTCGGGCGGGCCGACCGGCGAATGGTATTCGGCCAAATCCTCGGCCGACAATAGGCCGCCCTGTTCCTTCATAAAGGCGACGATCTTCTTGGCGATGTCGCCGCGGTAGAAGGCGTCATGCGCGGCGTCGAGCCCGGCCTCGCGGCGCCGACCCGCCGCCGCCCGCTCCTCATCGGCCATGTACTGCAACGAGGCGGCGAGATCAGTCTGGCGAAAGATGTCGCCGGCTTCGGGCACCCTGCCGTTCGGCAGAAAGATCGCCGCCGATGACGGCCAGCCGCGGTGGTCGGCCTCGTGCCGCTTCAGGCTCGCCTCCATCAGCGGGTACATCGGGAAGCCGTCGCGCGCCAGTCGGATCGCCGCCGCCGCCACCGCGCCAAAGCTCATCGTGCCCCAGCGCTTGAGGGCCGTGATCCAGGCGTCGGGAGCGGCCGGCACGACGGTGCGGAGGACGCCTTTCGGAATCTTGCCGCCGTGCTCGCGCATGAACAGTTCGGGGTCGAGCGCCCGGGGCCAGGCGCCGAGCCCGGCGATCGTGACCACCTCGCGCTTCTCGGCGAGGTAGATCATGATCGGCGCCACCCCGGCGACATCGACGAGGTCGCTCTGCAACACGCCGAGCGCGATGCCGGCCGCACACCCCGCGTCGATCGCATTGCCGCCGGCTTCGAGGATCGCAAACCCGGCGGTGGCGGCGAGGTAATGCCCGGCGGCGATCGCATGGCGGGTCACGGCGATGGTCGGGCGGTGCGCGAACGGCTGGGTCATGGCGAGCCCCTTCTTCGATGTGTCGCACTCACAGTAGCGCTTGACCCGCCGCCGGCAGAAGAGGCGTTGTCGTGGCGGAGCGGGGATTGCGCATGAAACTTCTGCTGCATCGCGGGGACGGCGGTTGCGCGCGGTGAGATGGCGGCGCGGCCGCCGCGCCGAGCCGGGGACCGGCGAGGGCGGCCTTCTGGCGCTCGCCGCATTGGCGCTCCTCGCCGGCGCCGGCTCGGGGCTGATCGTCGCGGTCTTTCGCCTGGCGTTGGCCGAGGCCGACCGTTGGCGCGGCGCGCTGATCGCCGGCGCCCATCACCGGCCTTTGTTCGGGTTTATGCTGGTCGTCGCCGGTGCTGGCGCCGCGGTGGCGCTCGCCGCCTGGCTCGTGCGGCGATTCTCGCCCTACGCTTCGGGGAGCGGTATCCCGCAGGTCGAGGCGGCATTGACCGGCGATCTGCCGCCGGCCCCGCCGCGGCTGATCCCGGTCAAGTTCCTCGGCGGCCTCTTGGCGATCGGCGCCGGCATGGCACTGGGCCGCGAAGGCCCGAGCGTGCAGATGGGGGCGGTCGTCGCCGATCTCCTCGGCAAGGCTTTTCGCCGCTCGTGGCCCGATCAGCGCACGCTCCTCGCCGCCGGCGCCGGGGCCGGGCTCGCCGTCGCCTTCAACGCGCCGATCGCCGGTGCGGTGTTCGTGCTCGAAGAGCTGGTGCGGCGCTTAGAGATCAGGATCGCGATCGCCGCCCTCGGCGCGTCGTCGACCGCGATCCTGATCTCGCGGCTGTTTCTCGGCGACGCCCCGGATTTCCAAGTCGCGGTGTCGGCGCAGGCGGTTACCGCCACCGGCCCCCTGCCCTACGCCGTCGCCGCGACCTGGCCGCTCTATCTGGCGCTCGGCGTCGTCGCCGGTGTCGCCGCCAGCCTCTACAACCGCGCGATCCTGGGCATGATTGCGCTGGCGGCGCGGCTCGACATCCGGTGGCCAGTCGAAATCCAGGCGGCGGCCATCGGCGCACTGGTCGGGATCGCCGGCTGGTTCGCGCCCGGGCTGATCGGCGGCGGCGACGACATCACCCAGCGCGTATTGGCGGGCGGTGCGGCGATCGGCATGATCCCGCTCGCCTTTGCCCTGCGTTTCGGGCTCGGGGCGGTGTGTTATGCCGCGCGCACGCCGGGCGGCCTGTTCGCCCCGTTGCTGGTGCTCGGCGCCCAGCTCGGGCTGTTATATGGCGCGCTGTGTCAGGCGGCATTCCCCGGTCTCGGCATCGAGCCCGAGGCCTTCGCCGTCGTCGGCATGGCGGCGCTGTTTACCGGCATCGTGCAGGCCCCGGTGACCGGGATCGTGCTCGTCACCGAAATGACCGCCGCCTTCACGACCCTGCTGCCGATGCTCGCGGCGTGCTTTGCCGCGATCGTCACCGCAAACCTACTGCGCACCCTCCCGATCTACGACGCGCTGCGCGAGCGCGTCGCCAAAACCGGCCGATCATCGTCTTAATCCGCGGCAGATCGGAGTCGGCCCGCGCTTTGTTTTCTGGCACGACGACCACAACCGATCAGCCAGATGTGTCCGGGGAGACTCGATCACGGAATTCTGCTTGATTCCTCAAGCCAGCGCATTAGCCGCTTTACTTTGACGGCATTGGCTGGGCGGGAGACGACAGGTAGTTCTTCGAGGGTGGCGCGGAGCACGGATTTCAGCGGCAGCCCGGCTCGCCGTGCGCGAGCGATCAGAGGGAGGGTATCCGGGTCACGAAGCCAAAGTGAATATTCCTCCCTGGTCATGCCAAGAAATTGGTAAATTTCGTTGTTCGCTGGGTTTTTATGCCAGATGTCGACAAAATCATCTATATCCTCGGGAAGCACTTCGCCATTTAAATATCGATCGAGAGACGTCGCCGGTCCGCGAGTGTAGCTAGACATCGGTCATTCTCCCTGCGACCGCCGGTTTCACCATCTCACCGGGGATCGGGTCCATACTCCCCAAGTGCTTCCCGCGAGCGTTGAAGACTCGATTTCTCGATGTAACGCGTCCCAGATATATAGCCGCTTTCCGCCATCACTACGCCAGCGCCGTTGTCCATGGGGCGCTCCCAGCGGCTCAAACTCGTCCAGAATTGATGGACGCGGTATCGGTTTTCGCGGCACAAACTATCTTCCCTCGCTCCAACCACGGCAATTGCTCCTGCGCCCAAGGCAACCCTGAGATCAATAAAAACAGCACGCGCTTGCGAGTGCCCCGATTTCGCGTCCTCGCGCGCGCAAGGAATTTGTCGAAATAGTCGTTTTGTTTAGTACGCGGTACCGACAAACGCACTGAAAAGGAATTACGCCATGCCCGACTATGATCTGGTGATCCGCAACGGCACGGTGGCGACCGCCGCCGATACGGTGGAATGCGATGTCGGCGTCAAGGACGGCGTCGTCGCTACCCTCGGCCGGGATCTCGGGCCGGGGACGCACGAGATCGACGCGAGGGCCAAGCTCGTCCTGCCGGGCGGCATCGACAGCCATTGCCATCTCGAGCAGCGTTCCTCGGCCGGGGTCGTCTGCGCCGACGATTTTTACAGCGGCACGGTGGCGGCGGCGTTTGGCGGCACGACCACGGTAATCCCGTTCGCCGCCCAGCACCGCGGCCAGTCATTGCGCCAAGTGGTCGAGGAATATCACGACGCCGCGCGGCCCAAGGCGGTGATCGACTACGCCTTTCACCTGATCATCACCGACCCGACCGCCGAGGTCTTGGGCCAGGAACTGCCGGCGTTGATCCGCGACGGCTATACGTCATTCAAGGTCTACATGACCTACGATTTGCTGCAGCTGGACGACGGGCAGATGCTCGACATTCTAGCCTTGGCGCGGCGCGAGGGTGCGCTTGTCATGGTCCATGCCGAAAATTACGAAATGATCAAATGGCTGACGTCGCGCCTGTTGGAGCGCGGTCTCTTCGCACCCCGCTATCACGCGGTCAGCCACGCCCGGCTCGCCGAGGGCGAGGCGACCAACCGCGCCGTGACCTTGTCGCAATTGCTCGACGTGCCGATCCTGCTCGTCCACGTCTCGGCGGCCGAGGCGATCGAGGTGATCCGCAACGCCCAGACCAAGGGCCTCAAAATCTACGGCGAGACCTGCCCGCAATACCTGTTCCTGACCGCCGACGACATCGCCAAGCCCGGTCTCGAAGGAGCGAAATTCTGCTGCAGCCCGCCGCCGCGCGACCACGCCGCCCAGGAGGCGGTGTGGACCGGGCTCAAAAACGGCACCTTCCAGGTGTTCTCCTCCGACCATGCCCCCTATCGCTACGACGCGTCCGGCAAGCTGCCGCATGGCGACCGGACGAGTTTCAAGGACATCGCCAATGGCGTCCCCGGCATCGAACTGCGCCTGCCGTTATTGTTTTCGGAGGGTGTCGGGCGGGGCCGGCTCGACCTCAATGCCTTTGTCGCCTTGACCGCGACCAACCACGCCAAGCTCTACGGGCTCTACCCGAAGAAAGGCACGATCGCGGTCGGCAGCGACGCCGACATCGCGATTTGGGACCCCGAGCGCGAGGTCACCGTCACCGCCGGCTTGTTGCACGATAATGTCGGCTATACCCCTTATGAGGGCCGCAGGCTGCGAGGCTGGCCCGTAACGGTATTAAGCCGCGGCCGGATCGTCGTCGAGGACGGCGCCCTCGCCGCCGCCCGCGGCAGCGGCAATTTCTTGCCATGCGCCCTCTCCGCTTTCGCCAAGCCCGCCGGCACCCCGGTCCCCGAACTCGCCTACACCGCCCAGCAGGGCACAGCGCTGGCGTGACGAGTTGAAACTCCAAGAAGCAATGGCGATCTCGTATCCGCCGGCATTTGGTGCGGCAGATCTTCCTCGGGCTGACGGACCCGCTCAATCTGCACTTGATCAAGCTCGCGGGGTTTGAGTTTCCGCCCGAGCAGCGCGAGCATTTCCGCCGCGAGGTCCGAAGCTGGCTCGACAAGATCCAGCGACTGCGGATCAGGTCGCAGCATCGAACCGGATCGTCCAAATTCTCTTATGATCTTCTGTTCGACTACCCGTTCGGCGGGGTCGAACGCATTGCCGTCCAGCGCCGACCACGCCGCGTCGCCGGCGGAATACCGTGCCCCCTTCACCGACGCTGGCGAAACGCGTCGCCATCATCGCCGCAACCAAGGGCGGCGTCGCCAATCCGCCCCATGTCAGGCGGAACAGGTGATGCGCGACCGGCGCGGCCGCTTCGCCTGGAGGCTTGTCCGCCTATCCCATCGCCCGCCGCGACGGCCGCCGGCAATGGCGAAAGGGCGAGAACGGGCTCCGGCCGAGGCCGCGAGCCGGGACGGCGCGGCCAGGGAATTCGCTTGCGGGACGCCGGGCGATGACCGACGATCCGCCGCGAGTTTGGTTTTCCGCCGGAGGGCTCGGCATGGACGAATTGTATTTGCGCAGCGGCATCTTTTTGGCGCCGTTCCACAACCACGACGAAAACCCGACCCTGTCGATGGAGCGCGATCTCGAGCTGCTCGAACATCTCGACCGGCTGAATTATCACGAGGCGTGGATCGGCGAGCATCATTCGGGCGGCTTCGAATTGATCGCCTGCCCGGAAATGTTTATCGCCGCCGCGGCGCAGCGCACCCGCCACATCCGGCTCGGCACCGGTGTGGTGTCTCTGCCCTACCACAATCCGTTCATGCTCGCCGACCGCATGGTCCAGCTCGACCACATGACCCGCGGCCGGGCGATGCTGGGCGTCGGCCCCGGCGCTCTCGTCCACGACGCGCTGAAGATCGGCATCGACCCCGGCGAGCAGCGGCGGATGATGAACGAGTCGCTCGATGTGGTCATCCGCCTGCTCCATGGCGAGACCGTCACCCATAAGACGGACTGGTTCAACCTGACCGAGGCGCAATTGCAATTGCGCCCCTACACGCGGCCGACGATGGAGCTGGCGGTGGCGGCGGCGCGCTCGCCCTCGGGCTCGCTGCTCGCCGGCAAATACGGCATCGGCATGCTGTCGATCGGCGGCACGAGCCCGATGGCGATGGAGCGGCATACCGAGAATTGGGGGCTTTACGAAGACACCGCGCGCGCCAACGGTCATGTCCCCGACCGCAAGGACTGGCGCGTCGTCGGCTTGTTCCACATCGCCGAAACCCGCGAACAGGCGCGCCAAAACGTGCAGTTCGGGGTGCAGCCCTTCGCCAATTATTTCCGCGACGTCGCCACCTTCCCGATCATCCCGCCCGAGGTTGCCAACCCGACCGATTGGCTGATCGAGACCGGCACCGCCTGCATCGGCACCCCCGACGACGCGATCCAATATGTCGACCGGCTGGTTGCCGGCTCGGGCGGGTTTGGCGTGTTGTGCGAATTGGCGCAGAACTGGGCCGATTGGGACGCGACCAAAAAGAGCTACGAGCTGATGGCGCGCTTTGTTCACCCGCATTACCAGCAGAGCCGCGAATTGCTGCAAGGCAGCTATGATTTCGCGACCAGCCGTCATGTCGACTTCACCGGGCGGGCGAGTGCGGCGATCCAAAAAGAGATCGACCGCCACGCCGCGAGCCGCGCCGCCGCCTCGCCCCGGCGCAACGCCGCCGAATAGGCCGCACTCGCCGAACGCGATCGACCCGTCGCCGCCCGCCATCGCGTCGCGGCACCCCGCGGCGCTAGCGGCGCTAGCGGCGACCGGAATTGTCGCCCGACCGGAAACGTTAGGGTCGTATAGCCGCTTGCGGAGGAAACGATGCTGCGCTGTACGATCGGGGTCGCTCGGCCGGGGTTTGCCGCCTTTCTCGCGTGCATCGCCATGAGCGGCATCGCGCTCGCCCAGGACCAGCCGGTGGCAGCGGCAGCATCGACCATTTCCGGCCCGCCGGCTCCAAACGCGGCAGCCATGCCGCCGCCGATCTCCGTCTCGCCGGCTCCAAACGCGGCGGGGGCACCGCCGGCGCCGCAGCTGACCGAGGCCCAGCTCGACCAGTTGGTCGCGCCGGTGGCACTCTATCCCGACCCGCTGCTCGCGCAGATTCTGATGGCCTCGACCTATCCGCTCGAAGTGGTCGAGGCGGCACGCTGGGTCGATGCCCCGGCGAACCAGGCGCTGACCGGCGCTGCGCTGACCGCCGCGCTGCAGACGCAGGACTGGGACCCGAGCGTCAAGGCGCTGGCGGCGTTCCCGCGGGTGCTCGACAACATG
>DATMKU010000217.1:0-21000 GCA_035570935.1 Allostellaceae bacterium | reverse complement strand
AGTCGCGCAGGTCCAACGGGACAAGGGTCGCGGTGCCGCCAGCGGCACCGACTGCGTCGTCGACCTCCTCGAGACCGCCGACGGTGCGCGCCGCCAATACCAAATGCGCCCCCTCGCGGGCAAAACGCAGCGCCACCCCGGCGCCGATCCCGCGCGATGCGCCGGTGATCAACGCGACCTTGCCGGCGAGCCGCCCGCCCGGTTCGGGTCCCATCGTCAAAACGGGCGAGCTCAGGCGGGCTCGGCGAGCAACGAGAGTTGAACCGAAACCTTACCGTCGTCGGCGTCGGTCGCCGGGATCGGGTAGTCGCCGGTAAAGCACGCGTCGCAAAACCGCGGCGCCGCCGGGTCGCGCCGGGGCTCGCCCATCGCCCGGTAGAGCCCGTCGATCGACAAAAAGGCCAAGCTGTCGACGCCGATGAAATCGGCCATCCTCGCCACGTCGTAGCGGGCGGCGAGCAATTGGTCGCGCTCCGGCGTAGCGATGCCGTAATAGCAGGGGTAGCTCGTCGGCGGGCTCGAAATCCGCATATGGACCTCGCGGGCGCCGGCGCGCCGCACCATCTCGACGATCTTGATCGAGGTCGTTCCGCGCACGATCGAGTCGTCGACCAGGATGACGCGCTTGCCGACGAGGTTGGCGCGGCTGGCATTGTGCTTGAGGCGCACGCCGAGATGGCGAATCTGATCGGTCGGCTCGATAAAGGTGCGGCCGACGTAATGGTTGCGGATAATGCCGAATTCGAACGGGATTCCCGATTCCTGCGAATATCCGAGCGCCGCCGGCACGCCCGAATCCGGCACCGGCACCACGATATCGGCGTCGATGTGGCTTTCGCGGGCGAGTTCGCGGCCGATGCGCTTGCGCGCCTCGTAGACGCTGGTGCCCTCCACGACGCTGTCGGGCCGCGAAAAATAGATGTGCTCGAAGACGCAGAAACGGCTGTCGCGCTGGCCGAACGGCATCAGGCTCCGCACCCCGCCCGCCCCGATAATGACGATTTCGCCGGCCTCGATGTCGCGCACGAAATCGGCGCCGATGATGTCGAGCGCGCAAGTCTCCGACGCCAGGATCCAGGCTTCGCCGAGGCGGCCGAGCACCAACGGCCGCACGCCGAGCGGGTCGCGCACGCCGATGATCTCGTTCTGCGACAGCGCCGCCAGCGAATAGGCGCCCTGGACCTGGCGCAACGCATCGATCAGCCGGTCGACGACCGTTTCTTTGAGGCTCGTTGCGATCAGATGGACAATGACCTCGGTGTCGCTCGTCGACTGGAACAGGCTGCCGCGATGCACGAGCCGGCGCCGCAGCTGGTAGGAATTGGTCAGGTTGCCGTTGTGGCAGATGGCGAGCCCGCCGAACTCGAAATCGGCGAACAGCGGCTGTACGTTGCGCATCGCCACCTCGCCGGTCGTCGCATAGCGCACATGGCCGATCGCGGCCCGCCCCGGAAGACGGCCGATCACCTCTTTCGAGCTGAAATTGTCGCTGACCTGGCCCATGCCGCGATGGGCGCTGAACTGCTCGCCGTCATAAGCGACGATGCCCGCCGCCTCCTGCCCGCGATGCTGCAGCGCGTGCAGGCCGAGTGCCGCGAGTGCTGCTGCTTCGGGATGACCGTAGACGCCGAAGACGCCGCACTCCTCGTGCAAGTGGTCTGCATCCAGAATATCGGCGATCGCGGGATCGACATTCACGGGATCGGTGTCGGGCATCGGCGATCCTCGCTTCGGTTCTCGTGAAATGGTTATTCGGAAACCCGAATGCGAGTGTGAAGCCATGCCGCAACCCGTCAGCGCGAGTTGTCGATCAGCCGGTTCAACTCGCGCTGGTCGGCGGGCTTGTAGCTCGGGGTCAGCGCGTCCTGCGGCTTTGGCGGTATCGGGGAGGCGGGGCTGGCCAGCGCACCCATCGCGTCATGGGCGGCTTTGGCCTGGCCAAGTCCGCGTTCGGCCTCGTCCATCGCCGAAGCGCTTTTTAGCTGCAACGATTCAGGAAGCACGCCGCGCAATATATCGGCTCCTTGGGCGAGCAGCGGCTGGCTCCGAGCGTCCTGCAGCCAACTCGGGCGGTCGTTCGGCGGCAAAGTAATATCGATGACAAAATACGCGATCGAAACCAGCACCACGCCGCGCGCGACGCCAAAGATCAGCCCCAAGGTCCGGTCGATCGGCGTCAGGGCACTCCATTGCACAGCACGGGCGATGGTGCCGGTCAGGATGGTCAGCCCGATCAAAGAAACCAAAAACAGCCCGGCGCCGGCGACGAGATCGGCCAGCAGCGGCGTCGTCACAAACCGCGTGGTGACGGCATAGGCGTAGCTGAATCCATAGAGCGTGATCAGCGCGGCGCCGACCCAGGCGGCAATCGACAACGCCTCGCGCACAAAGCCGCGGGCGAAGGCGAATATCGCCGACAGCGCGATGACGACGAGGACGGCAAGATCGACGAGGTTCACGACGCGACCCCGATCCGCTCGCGGCGCAACGGCGCCCGCTTTGGCGACAGCCGCGCAACGAGATCGCTCAGATGCGCGATCCCGCTGATCGACAATCCTGCATCGGGCCGCTTGCGACGATTTCGGCTGGGAATCCAGGCTTCGGCAAAGCCAAGCTTTGCCGCCTCCTTGAGCCGGGCTTCGCTGTGACCGACCGGGCGGACCTCGCCCGACAACGCAATTTCGCCGAAAACGACGGTGTCGCCCGGCACCGGGGTTTCGCTCAGCGCCGAGAGCAGCGCCGCGGCGACCGCCAAGTCAGCCGCCGGCTCGACGATGCGCAGCCCGCCGGCGACGTTCAGATAGATGTCGTTGGCGCCGACCGACAGCCCGCAGCGGGCATCGAGCACCGCGGTGATCATCGCAAGCCGCGTGCCGTCCCAACCAACCACCGCCCGGCGCGGGGTGCCGAGCACGGCGGGCGCCACCAGCGCCTGCACCTCGACCAGTACCGGACGCGTTCCCTCGACGCCGGCAAACACCGCGGAACCGCTGACCGGCGTCGCGTCGGGTTCGCTTCCGTCATCGGCGTCGAACGCATCGGCGCCGGCGCCCTGCCGCCCGCCGAGAAACAAGGCCGACGGGTTCGGCACCTCGACCAGCCCGGCATCACTCATCTCAAAGACGCCGATCTCATCGGTGGCGCCAAAACGGTTCTTGACCGCGCGCAGGATGCGAAAGCGGTGGCCGCGCTCGCCTTCGAAATAGAGCACGGTGTCGACCATGTGCTCGAGCACGCGTGGCCCGGCAATGACGCCCTCCTTGGTGACATGCCCGACCAGCACCAACACGAATCCACGCCGTTTGGCGAGCCGGATCAACTCCTGCGCCGCGCCGCGCACCTGGCTGACCGTGCCGGGTGCGCTGTCCAGGGTGTCGAGATACATCGTCTGGATCGAATCGATGACGACGAGATCGGGCGCGTCGTCGCGGTCGAGCGAGGCAAGGATGTCGCGTACATTGCTCGCCGCGGCAAGCAACACCGGGGTTTGGGCGACGCCGAGCCGCTCGGCCCGCAGCCGGACCTGGTCGATCGCTTCCTCGCCGGTGATGTAGGCAGCACTCGCCGGCCCGGCGGCGCCGGGCGCCGCGGCGATCGCGGCGGCGGCCTGCAGCAGCAAGGTCGATTTGCCGATCCCGGGATCGCCGCCCACCAAAACCGCCGAACCGGACACAAACCCCCCGCCGCAAACTCGATCGAGTTCGGCGATGCCGGTGCGCCGGCGCGGCGGCAGCATGCTCGGTCCGGTGAGCCCGACAAATCCGAGCGCGCGCCCACCGCCCTTGTCCAAACCCTTCGGCACCGCTTCGCGCGGCAATTCCTCGATCAGGCTGTTCCAGGCACCGCAGCCGTCGCAGCGCCCGGTCCATTTCGCGTGCACCGCGCCGCATTGCTGGCAGGCATAGCGCGGCTGGGCCCGAGCCATCGGCTCAATCCCGCCACGGCGGACGTGACACCGGAGGTGCACTCACAGGGCGCGGATTTCCATGCGAATGGGCCCTTTGGCGCGGCCGTTGATGAATTGCTCGACAAACGGATTGCCGGAGCGATCGATTTCGGCCGCCGATCCGTGCCAGACGATCCTCCCCTTGTGGATCATCGCGATGCGGTCGCCGATCTTGCGCGCGCTGACCATGTCGTGGGTGATCGAGACTGCGGTGGCACCCAAATCACGAACGCATTTCAGGATCAAGTCGTTGATTATATCGGCCATGATCGGGTCGAGACCGGTGGTCGGCTCGTCAAAAAAGATGATTTCGGGATCGGCGGCGATCGCGCGGGCCAAGGCCACGCGCTTTTGCATGCCACCCGAAAGCTCGGCCGGGCGCAACTCGCCGACCTCGGGACCGAGCCCCACGGCGCCGAGCTTGGCGAGCGCGATCTCTTTCGCCGGCAGCCGCTCCATGCCGCGCCCCTGGATCAACCCGAACGCGACATTCTCCCACACCAGCAGCGAATCGAACAGGGCACTTCCCTGAAACAAGACGCCGCATTTCTGCAACAGCCGCTCGCGCGGCCGGCGCCGCAGCCGCACTGTCTCAACGCCGTCAATCGCGACCGACCCCTCTTCGGGGTGCAGCAGTCCGAGGATGCATTTGACGAGCACCGATTTGCCGGTTCCCGACCCGCCGATCACGACAAGGCTCTCGCCGGCCGCGCACGCGATGTCGATCCCGTCGAGCACGCGGTTGCGGCCAAAGGATTTGCGCACCCCGCGCACCGAAATCTTCGGCGTGACCGCGCTGGCCGCACCGCTCATCGCGCAAACAACGCCTGGGTGATGCCGTAGTCAAAGACGAGGATCAGGATCGAGGCGGACACGACGGCATAAGTGGTCGCCTGGCCCACGCCCTGGGCGCCGCCGCGAGAGTTGTAGCCGTGATAGCAACCCATCAGCGCGACGATAAACCCAAAGGCCGCCGCCTTGACGAGACCGGAGACGACGTCGTTCGTTTCCAGATATTGCTCGGTGCGGGCGAGATAGGCCTCGGGGTTGAAGCCGAATTTGTAGACCCCGACGAGATAGCCGCCAAAGACGCCGATGATGTCGGCGACGACGACCAGCAGCGGTAAAGTGACAAGCCCGGCCAACAGCCGCGGCAGCACCAGATAGCGCAGCGGGTCGGTCGACAGGGTCGTCAGCGCGTCGATCTGGTCGGTGACGCGCATCGTGCCGATCTCGGCCGCCATCGCGGCACCGACCCGGCCGGCCACCATCAGCCCGGCGATGACCGGGCCAAGCTCGCGCGTGACCGACAGCACGACGACCGTCGCCACCGCACCCTCGGCGGCGAACCGGCTGAACCCGGTATAGGATTGCAGCGCCAGCACCATGCCGGTGAAGATCGCGGTCAATCCGACCACGGGCAGCGAGAAATAACCGATCTCGAGCATCTGGCGCAGGATTACGCGCAGGTAGAACGGCGGCGAAAACGCGGTCGCGAGCGCCGTCAGCGCGAAGATCACGATGCGCCCGGTCACGGCGAGAAAGCCGAGAAACGCGGCGCCGATCGAAGCGAGAGCTTTCAGCATGCCGTCGATGAGCGCGAAGCGCCGTGATAGACCCGATGATAGCGCCGGCCGAACGCAGTCAAGATCTCGTAGCCGATTGTCCCGGCATCGGCGGCCACGGCATCGATGCCGTACTCGTCTCCCAACAGCTCGATATGACCACCCGGCCGCACGATCGAAGGGTCGACGGCGGTAACGTCGAAGACTGCGAGATCCATTGAAACCCGACCGAGCAGCGGAACACGCGCGCCGCCGATGCGGCCCGACCCGCGATGGCTCAGCGCGCGCAGCCACCCATCCGCGTATCCGACCGCCACCGTCGCCAAACGGCCTGCCCCGGCCGTGACGTGCCTCGCACCGTAGCCAACCGGCTGACCGGCGTCAACCTCACGGATTTGCAGGATTCTTGCGTTGAGCCGGACAATTTGGCGCATCGGGTTGGGCCGGCCCGGCTGCGGGTTGACGCCGTAAAGCGCCGCCCCCGGCCGGACAAAATCGAGATGGTAGTCGTCGCCCAGAAAGATCCCGGAAGACGCCGCCAGGCTCGCCGGCACACCGCTCAAACGGGGTCGCGCCGATGCGAACCGCGCGTGCTGGTCGCGGTTCAACGGGTGATCCGGCTCGTCGGCGCAGGCGAGATGGCTCAACAACCCATGCCAGCGGATCACCCCGGGTCGGCCGAAATCGTCGGCGAGCCCGGCGAACTCGCGCGCCGTCAAGCCGAGTCGGGCCATCCCGGTGTCGATATGCAGCATCGCCGGCAACGGCCCGCGCCGCGCCGCGACCTGCCGCCACTCGGCGATCTGGCCGGGGTCGTTCAACACCGGGACCAGAGCGGCCTCGGCGAATTCCTCCGCCGAACCCGACACCGGGCCATTCAGAACGGCAATTTCGTTTTGCTCGGGCAAGGTCTCGCGCAAGGCCAGCGCCTCGTCGAGGGTCGCGACGAAAAACCGCCGGCACCCGGCGGCGGCCAGCGAACCCGCAACGACCGAGGCGCCGAGCCCGTAGCCATCGGCCTTGACCACCGCCGCGCAACCGGCCGGAGCGACCTTCCCCGCCAAATAGCGCCAGTTCGCGACGATCCCCGCGACATCGATTTCGAGCACAGCGGAAGCGCGCGCAGCCGGACCGATGCCCATCTGCTGACGCCTCACTCCCGGTCGGCGGACAAAAGGAGGTGCAAGACGTGTCGGCTTGCCGTCATTTTCTCCGACTGCGTGATCGCGTTCCCGTGCTGTCGATACAAGATCATGGTTCGCTTGTCTCGGCCAGCCTCCCCCCTTGCCCGCAACCCCGGAAGGCGGGTTCGATCCGACAAACGCCTGGACCGGAGGGACGGGGCGGGAGCACCTTTCGGAATTAACCAGCAAAAAGGGAGTTAGATGAGCGAGGTGCGCTCCGGCATCGGCGACCGGCCCAAGCGCCGCGAGGATCTGCGCTTTCTGACCGGGCATGGCGCCTATCTCGACGATCTCGCTTTTGACGGCCTGACCCACGCGGTCGTGTTGCGCTCGCCGCATGCGCATGCGCGAATCGCCGGCGTCGATACGAGCGCCGCACGCGCGATGCCGGGCGTGCTTGCGGTGCTGACAGCCGACGATGCACAGGACGACGGGCTGCAACCATTGCTCCCGACCGCGACCGCGAATGCCCAGACCGGCGAGCCGTTCGCGTTCGCGCCGCAGCCGGTGCTGGCCACCGCCAAGGTCCGCTATGCGGGCGAGCCGGTGGCGGTGATCGTCGCCGAGACCCATGCCCAGGCGCTCGACGCCGCCGAACTCGTCGCGGTCGAGTATGTTTCACTGCCCGCGGTGACGACGGTCGAGGCCGCGGGTGCCGCGGACGCGCCGCAAGTCGCGGACGAAGCGCCGGGCAATCTCTGCTTCGACTGGCGGACCGGCGACAGCGAAGCGGTCGATACGGCCTTTGCCGCCGCCGCCCATGTCGTCCGGCTCAAGCTCGACAACCACCGGATCGTCACCAACCCGATGGAGCCGCGCGGCCTCGTCGGCCTGTGGGACGCGGAGCGCCTGCGCTACACGGCTTATGTTTCGGCGCAAAGCATCCACAACACCCGCGATCATGCGGCGCGCGCGCTCGGCGTGGCACCGGCGGCGGTCCGGTTTGTGGCACCCGATGTCGGCGGCGGCTTTGGCGCCAAGAACTTCATCTACCCCGAGCATGTGCTGATCCCGTGGGCGGCAAGGCGGGTCGGCCGTCCGGTCAAATGGATCGCCAGCCGCAGCGAGGTCTTCCTCGCCGACCATCAGGCGCGCGACCAAGTGGCCGAGGCGGCGCTGGCGCTCGACATGCGGGGCCGGTTTCTGGCGCTCAGGATCGAGAGCACCGCCAATGCCGGGGCTTATCTGGTCAGCGCCGGCGGCGTGCAGACGTTCCAGTACGTCCACCTGCCGGGCACGGTCTACCGCATTCCGGCGATCGCCTTGCGTGTCGCCGCAGTGCTGACCAATACGGCGCCGATCGGCGTCACCCGCGGCCCTGGATTTGCCGAGGCAGTCAACATCATCGAGCGGCTGATCGACAAGGCCGCGCGGCAATGCGGCTTCGATCGCGCCGAACTGCGGCGCCGCAATCTGGTGCCGGCGGCGGCGATGCCGATGACCAACGTCTTTGGCAGCAAGGTCGACAGCGGCGCCTTTCCCGAGACCTTTGATCTCGCGCTCGAGCGCGCCGACGCCGCGGGCTTTGCCGCGCGGCGCCATCGGAGCGAAGCAAAGGGGATGCTGCGCGGGCTCGGCTTTGCCTATCACATCAAGGCGACCGGCGGCTCGCCGAGCGAGAATGTCGATATCCGCTTCGAGGCCGACGGCAGGATCGCGCTGATCACCGGCACGCAAACCATCGGGCAAGGCCACGAGACGACTTTTCCGCAGATCCTCGCCGACCGTCTCGGCGTGCCGAACGAGCGCGTTCGCTTGGTCCAGGGCGACACCGACCTGATCCCATTGGGCGGCGGCCACGGCAGTTCGCGCGCGACCTATATGGGCGGCACCGCGATCTGGCGCGCCGCCGACGAGATCATCGCCAAGGGTGTCCGCATCGCCGCCGAGGCGCTCGAAGCGGCCGAAGCTGACATCCGTTTCGAAGACGGCGATTTTGTCGTCACCGGCACCGACCGCCGGGTGCGCCTCTTCGAGGTCGCCGCGATGGCGCGAGGCAAAGGCTCGCCGCTCGACACCTATTACGCCTGGACGCGGGAGTGGATGACATTCCCCAACGGCGCCCATGTCGCCGAGGTCGAGATCGACCGCGACACCGGCCGGGTAACGCTCGCGCGCTACACCGCGATCGACGATTACGGCGTCTTGGTCAACCCGATGATCGCCTCGGGTCAGGCGCATGGCGCGATCGCGCAAGGCGTCGGCCAGGCGTTGATCGAACACGCGGCCTACGACCCCCATGGCCAGCTCGTCGCCGGCTCGTTGATGGACTACGCGCTGCCGCGCGCCGACGACCTGCCGCCCTACGAACTCGGCTTCAACAACACCCGCTGCGCGACCAACCCGCTCGGCGTCAAGGGCTGCGGGGAAGCGGGTGCGGTCGCCGGCTTCCCGGCGGTCGCCAACGCGATCCTCGACGCGCTCGCCCCGTTCGGCGTCGCCGACCTCGCCGGCCCCGCCACTCCGGAGCAGGTCTGGCGACGTATCGGGGGGCACAGTCGCTGATTGACGGCTTGTCCCGCAATTCCCGTGGAACCGGGAAATAACCGGGAATTTTCTCTGCCGCGGACCTCTCTGGAGCCGAAAATTATTGTAGAATCAATAAGATATACCTTCCAGATACGGTCCGATAATCGGGAATTTGTTGAGCCCTAACCGGGAATTGTTTTGTCGGAACCGGGAATTCACGGGAAATGCCTGGCGACGGCTGGAGAGCGTCCGACATGACGGCCGCGGCACGCAAGGTTTTTACCCAACATCGTCCTCCATTCCTTGCTGTCGGGATCGCCGAGCACTCTCGCGACCGGCCCAGTACATACCCGATGATTGTGGCGACAACACCGCCGGTGCGAGTCCCTCCCCCGCGGCAGCCGCGTAGCAAGCTCGCCGAGCCGTCGCCGTCGGGTCTGGTTGCCAGGCAGCGGAGTCGATGCCGGCGTGGCGACGCTTGTCACGCTGGCAGGCCAGGAAAAAGGTTCGGCGCCATCTGCGTCGCGAATTCTTTGAACAGACGGCACGGCTTCGAAATGTGCCGATTGCCCAGGTGAACGAGTGACAGATCGAATGCCGAAAACCGCCAGTCTGGCATGACTTCCACGAGCAGGCCCTCGCGCATGAGATGCGGCTGAACCACAGGCGGAAGCTCGCCGATGCCGCCGCCCGCCAGCAACGCCGGTGTGAGGCCGGCGAAATCGTTCATCGTCAGGTAAGGTTGAAAGTTGACGGTTTCCTTGCCGTTTCCGTCTTTGTGCAGAAAGGTCCAGCTCGCCTCGGGCCCGCGGCGCCAGAACGCGAGCAGCCGGTGATCGAGAAGATCCTTAGGACTTTCGGGCGCCTTGTGGGTCTTCAAATACGCCGGGCTGGCAACGAGCTGGCGTCGATAGGTCAGGACTTTCCGAGCGACCAATGACGAATCTCTCAGGCGGCCGAGCCGGAACGCCAAGTCGATCCCTTCGGCGATGTGGTCGATATGTCGATCGGTAATGAAGATTTGGACACGGACATCGGGGTAGGAAGCCTGAAAGCCGGTAACCAGCGGCGTCAGCAGTGTGTCTGAGATGGTGGGCGGTGCGGAAAGCCGCAGCGTCCCGGCTACGGTCGAGAGCCGATTGGAGACGATGTTCTCGACCGCCTCACCGATTTCGGCGGTGCGGATCGCATGCTCCAGGACCTCAGCTCCCAATTCCGTCAGCCGAAGGTTGCGAGTAGACCGATCGAGTAGGCGGAGCCCGAGTTGATCTTCGAGTTCGGCGATGCGCCGGCTGACCGTGGAAATCGGGATTTTAAGGCGACGCGCCCCCTCGGAGAAGCTGTTGGCCTCGACGACCTTGGCGAACACGACCAGCGAATTGAGATCTGCCATCGCCTTCCCGATAATCGAAAATTCGCGCCGGGATCGCTGTCTAACGGTTAAGGAGGCATTCGCAAAGGCTTCCCGCATCCCGGGCAAACCGCCGCGGCGGCGCTGGAAATCCGCCAATAGTCGCCCTCTGGAGGCTGGCGTGCTCGGGGTACGCCGCCAGGACCGCCGAACAAAAAAATCGTCCCGGTTCTGGAAATCTGATTCCCGACTTTGTCGGCTAATGGGCGCCTGAGGAGGTGGGATAGATTTTTCGGGTTTCGACGACGGCCGGAGAAGATCGATGCTAACGCAAGCCTGTTTCAGGCCCGCGCTGATCGCGACCCTGGTTCTGGCGGTTGCGCGTTCCCGATTCCGGGAGGTGCGAAACCAGCGGGAGCCTGTGTCATGACTGATGCCACGATTGCCAAAGACGAGACCGCAATCAGGGAAGTGATGGCGGCGTACAATGCTGCTCTGAACGGCGGCAAGACGTCGGCTGTATTGCCTCTCTATACTGACGACGGCGTTTTCATGCCGCCATACAGCCAGTCGGCGGTGGAAATAGATGCGGTCCGAAAAGCGTATGACGCTGTCTTCGACGAGCTCAAGTTCCGCGTTAAGTTCAACATTGCGGAACTCGTCGTCATGGCTCCGAGCTGGGCGTATGTCCGCACCAATTCGGCCGGGACGACGGACCATCATTCGACCGGCAAAACAACCGCCGAATCGAACCAGGAGCTTTTCATTTTCAAGAAGGGCGACGACGGCAAGTGGCGGATTGCCCGCTACAGCTTCTCCCCGACCAACCCGCCCGGTTCGTGAATCACGGCTGGCACGATTGCGGATCGGGTCTGCTCAGAAGATCGGGTGGCATCGCGAGCACCGGCGTACGGCCGTCCCCTCCGCGCCGCGAGGGCCTGGGGCAAGCCCGGCGGGCGGTCCGGAAGGACGAAGCTTCCGGTGCCGACGAACGAATTTTGGCGGGGGTTGCTTTGCGGAGTTTGCCCTGGGGCGGCGCTTCGCGCCGACCCGGGGGCTGGCAGTCGCAGACGAACGATCTTGTGCCAGGTTGGTCCTGGGACGGACCGATGCGCGGGCCTCAAATTAACGGGGTTTGGTTGGCGATCGCGATCATCCTCGCGGTCGCGGCGCTCGCGCGGTTCGAGAGCACATCAGTGTCGGCCCAGCCGGCGAATGGTGCGCCGCTCGCGACCCCGCCTCCCCAAGATTTGCGCGCGCTCGCCGATCTTCTCGACAAGCCGGAGATACGGGCTTGGCTGAGGGCCCGCGCGAATTCCGCCGGGGCGGCTCCGCGCCCGCGATCCGAGAGCGCGGCGCAGATGATTGGCAGCCGTCTCGACGCCACGCGCGCATCGCTGCGCCGTCTCGCAGCCGCGATCCCGGACCTTCCGGCACAGCTTGGGATCGTCTGGGCTACCCTGACGAGCGAGTTGCGGCAGCACGGCGCGCTTGGCCTCGTCGGCGCGCTCGCCGGTTTTGCCGTGCTGGGCACTCTGGCCGATGCTTTATTCTGGCGCGGAACGGGTGGATTGCGCGACCGAATAACCGCCCTTCCCGTCGAAACGGCCGAAGATCGCCTGCGTGCAGTCGCTTGGCGCCTGCTTTACGGGACCGGCCACATTGGAGCGTTCGCCGCCGGCAGCGTCGGGGCTTTCTCGCGTTTGACTGGGCGCCGCTTCTTCAGGAAATCGTGCTCACTTATTTAATCGTTATCCTCGCGGTGCGGCTCACCTTGGTCGGTGGCCGCATCGTGCTCGCTCCCGGCGCCGAGCGCTTTCGCCTGCTGCCGATGTCGACCCCGACCGCGCGCTACTGGTTCCTCTGGTCGGCGGTGCTGGTCGGCGCCTTTTATTTCGCCAAGGGTACATTTCGACTCGTCCCGGCGCTCGGAGCCACGCCGGCCACCCGAACGCTGGTTGGCGTCGTCCTCAGCATCATCCTGCTCGGCCTGGCACTCGTCGCACTCTGGCGGCGCCCGACCCTCGACGGCCACAGGACCTCTCACCGCGCCTATGAGGGGAGCACCTGGTTGGTCAGCGCCTATTTCGTCGGGGTATGGTTGACTGCTTTCAGCAGCGAGACGGCGCCGTTCGACATCGGTCTCGTTCTCCTTCTCGTCGTCCTGGCGAGCTTCGGGTTGCGCCGCGTTGTCGAACACCTGTTGCGATCGTCGGGACGAGAGGCGGCCGACCCGACGATGCGCCCGCTCGCGGTCGTCGCCTTCCATCGCGGGCTTCGCGTTGCGGTGTTTGTCGGCGGCGCGCTCGTTGTCGCTTACATCCTCGACCTCGACCTGACCGCGCTCGCGGCAAACGACACGGCGGCCACGCGGCTCGCCCGAGCTGTTTTGGATGTCGTCATCATCCTGCTGATCGCAGACTTTGTCTGGCAGATGGCGCGCGTCGCGATCGACCGTCACCTGAGCGGGACGACGGTGGGCGCCATGACCGGCACGGACGCGGAGATCCGCCGCCGTCAGCGTCTGCGCACGCTTCTCCCGGTCCTGCGCAACCTCCTTTTGGTTGCCGTCGTGGCGGTTGCGGGTCTCATGGCGCTGTCGACGATCGGCGTCGACGTTGGACCGCTGGTGGCGGGTGCCGGCATTGTCGGGATCGCGATCGGCTTTGGCGCTCAGACGCTCGTCAAGGACGTCATCGCCGGGATGTTCTTTCTGTTCGACGACGCTTTCCGGGTCGGCGAGTATATCGAGAGCGGGCCGATCAAAGGGACCGTCGAAGCCTTTTCGTTGCGCTCGATCAAGTTGCGCCACCAGCGCGGCGCATTGCACACCGTTCCGTTCGGGGCGCTTACCACGATCACGAACCAATCGCGCGATTGGGTGATCGACAAGCTGTCGATCGGCGTGACTTACGACACCGATCTCGACGCCGTAAAACGCATCGTCAAAGAGATCGGCGGGGTTCTTCAGGAAGACCCGGAGTTCTCGCCGCACATTCTGGAGACGCTGAAGATGCAAGGGGTCGAGCAATTTGGCGATTTCGCCATCCAGGTTCGCCTCAAAATGCGGACGCGCCCGGGTGAGCAGTTCGTAATTCGACGGCGTGCCTATGCGCTGATCAAGCGTGCATTTGAAAAGCAGGGCATTCAATTCGCCTACCCAACGGTGACTGTCGCCGGCGACGCGGGCGGTGCCACGGCGGCCGCCGCGGCAAAGGCTGGCCTCGATCTCGCGCAGGCTTAAGCGATGCCGGAGAGCGGCGGGCGGAGGTACTTGTCCGCACAAAGTCTGTCTGGTCAGCGTAAGGAATTGAGCGATGGCGACGATGAAAGCAGCGGTAATCCACGAAGCCGGCGGCCCGGAGGTTCTCAAGCTCGAGGCCCGCCCGGTGCCGACGCCGAAGCGCGGCGAAGTCCTGATCCGCGTCAAGGCATTCGGCCTCAACCGGTCCGAGCTGTTTACCCGTCAGGGCCTCTCTCCGGGCGTCAAGTTCCCGCGGGTATTGGGCATTGAAGCGGTCGGCCTGGTAGAGCAGGCGCCGGGGGGCGAATTCCGCGCGGGCGAGGTCGTCGCAACCGCGATGGGTGGAATGGGGCGAGAGTTTGACGGCAGCTACGCCGAGTACACCTGTGTGCCGGCGGCGCAGGTGCAACCGGTCAAGACCCCGCTCGCCTGGGACGTGTTCGGCGCGGTGCCGGAAATGCTGCAGACGGCCTGGGGCTCGTTGTTCAAATCGCTTCGGCTCGAACCGGGCGAGCGTTTGCTGATCCGCGGCGGCACGACCTCTGTCGGCCTGGCGGCCGCCGCCATCGCCAAGCACCGCGGCGCCGTTGTCGCCGCAACGACGCGCCGACCCGATCGCGAGAAGCTGCTCCGCGCAAGCGGGGTGGATCAGGTGTTTATCGATACCGGGGCGATAGCCGAACAGGTCAGAGAAGTGAGCCCCGGCGGGTTCGACAAGGTGCTCGAACTGGTCGGCACGACGACGTTGATGGATTCGCTACGCTGCGCCAAGCAACGCGGCATCGTGTGCATGACGGGAATGGTCGGCAACAAATGGTCGTTCGACAATTTCAGCCCGATGGACGCGATCCCGAGCGCCGTCAGCCTCACAACCTATGACGGCGGAGCGGAGGATTTCATGCTGACGCCGCTCGATGAGCTGGCTCAACAAATCGCCGCGGGGGAGTTGCCGCTCCAGGTCGGCCAGACCTTCCTCCTGGACGCGATCGTCGAGGCCCATCGCTGCATGGAAGAGAACAGGGCTGGCGGAAAGATCGTGGTGCTGACCTAACCCCGTGGCCCATGGGGCGCAGGCAGCCTCCAGCGAACGCGTCATTGTATCCGGATCCGGCGCGCCCTGGACGTATTGCGCGGTGCGTCCAATCTAAAGTCGAGGCGGCAGCGAACCCGTTCGCCGCGCTGCTGCGCCTCGGACGAAGCTTCAGCGCAGATTTCGACCAATTTGCCGCCGTGTCATTGCGACGAGCGCGGCGACGAAGCAATCTCAAATGGACGATCGCTCAGCGGCCCGGGATTGCTTCGCTTCGCTCGCAATGACGACACGGAAAGTAATGGTTCGATCAGATCGGAACCCGCTTTACCGCGGGAAGCCGCCATAGGCTCGGTTGTGTCAGATGGAACGGATGATTTAAAGGCACGGCGTCAGTTCGACCGGCCGTAGCGTCCGACGATCTTAGCCGTCGCCAGTGTGTTGGAACTCAACACGGAGCTGACCGCGCTACCCGATGCCGTGTTGTCCAGCGGCAATCGAGCGATTTTTACCGCGTACACGGTGATCTCATAATGGTGCGCGTGGTCGCCGACCGGCGGGCACGGGCCGCTGTATTGCGAAGACCCGAAATCGTTACGCCCCTGCCCCGCTCCCGTGGGTAAATCCCTTGAGCCTTCGCCGCCGGCGCCGGCCGCCAGGCTATGCACCGTCGCTGGGATATTGAACATCGTCCAATGCCACCAGCCGCCACCTGCCCGCGCATCGGGATCGTACATCGTCACCGCGAAGCTTTGCGTGCCGGTCGGCTCGCCCGACCAGGAGAGCGCCGGCGAGATGTTGTGCCCCTTGCACGCGGTGAAAACCTGAGCGATGCCCATCGGACTGCCGCTCTTGACGTCGGTCGAAGCCAGCATGAATTCCACGGCCAGCGCCGGCGCCGCCACGACAGACAATGCGGCTGCCAAAATCAGCACGCGCATCCCCTCCCCTCCTCCCTTCGTGTATCGGTCACCACTAGTACCTGAACCGACCGCGATCGGCACTCTCCTTGCGCCGCCGGGGCGGCTGCCCAGGACTGCTTGAGTGCTCGGAGGAGCGACGCGTGGGCATCAGCGTCCGCACACAGCGCTAAATAAAAGGGGTGCCAGAGATGGCACGCTAACTTCCAGGGTGGGATACGCTGCTTCGAATCGAGACCGCCATCAGCGTATTCTAGGGGTACACTTCTGACGCTTGGCACCCACAAACGCTACCTCCTCCGTCATGCCCGCGAAGGCGGGTATCCAGAGCTTGCCCCTGGCTGGAACAGGGGGCCGGCAGCGCGAGCACTTGCCCTTGGACCCCCGCTTTCGCGGGGGCGACGGACTGAGAGGGGGCGGGACTTATTTGTCAGGTTCGTACTACTGGGGCAGCTGAATATCTTCGCATCAAAAGGATACGCCAGATGCTGATCGTCGACGCGCAGATCCACCTCTGGGAAAAGGGCACGCCATCGCCGCCGCACCGCCAGGAGCCTTACTCGGCGGCGGAGGCGATCGCTGCAATGGACGAAGCCGGCGTCGACCGGGCGCTGATCCACCCGGTGCTGTGGGACCCGGATTCGAACGAGCTGGCGATCGAAGCGGTGCGGAAATATCCCGATCGCTTCCGCATCATGGGCTGGTTCTATCTCGACGACCCGAATGGAAGCGGCCTCGTCGCGCATTGGAAGGAGCGGCCGGGCATGGTCGGCCTGCGCTTTTATTTCAACGAGCGCCATAAGCGGGAGTGGATGACCGACGGGACGCTCGACTGGCTGTGGCCCGCGGCCGAGCAGGCCGGCGTGCCGGTGGCGCTTGCCGCCGCGTTGTTCCTGCCGACCGTCGGCGAGATCGCCGAGCGCCACCCCGGCCTCAAATTGATCGTCGACCACATGGCGGTGCCGCCGGGCAGCAAAGGCGCTGCCGCCTATCGGTTCCAGCCCGAGCTGCTGGCGCTCGCCAAATACCCGAACGTCGCGGTCAAGGCGACGGGTCAAGCGGGCTATGCGGAGGACGCCTATCCATTCCGCAGCTTTCACGAGCACCTGCACCGCTGCTTTGACGCGTTCGGGCCGACACGGATGTTCTGGGGCACCGACATCACCCGGATGCCGTGCTCGTGGCGGGAATGCGCGACGGTGTTCACCGAGGAATTGCCGTGGCTCAAGGGCCGCGATCTCGACCTGGTCATGGGCGAAGCCCTGTGCAACTGGGTCGGCTGGCGCCTCCCCGGCTGAGCGCTTCTATCGGAGGAGTGCCGCAGCACGAGATTGCCGCGTCGCCTTCGGCTCCTCGCAATGACAAGCCCGAATTGTCATTGCGAGCGCAGCGAAGCAATCTCGCGCCAGGGGAGCCAAATATGAAGATTTTCGCAGGGCCTCGTGACGCGTGGGGTAGATGGGTTTTGGTCGCCACCGGCCAGTCGTCGGTTTAGCGCTGAAACGGCCGCCGCGGGGAGTCACTCCTCGGGCAGGCCGGCTTTGCGCAGTCCCTCGGCAACACGGGCGGCGAGTTCTGGGACAACGCCCTTCGGCAAAGCGCGCATGATGCCGGCTATCGTCGGCTCGCAATGAAACTCGCCCACCCGGCTCAGACAAGCGCGCGCTTCCTCATGCCGACCCAAATAGCCGCACAGGCTGAGCTTGAGGCGAAGCGCCGGCATGCCGCCGTTTTCGCGCAACGCCGCTTCGGCCCACGAAAGCCCCGCCTCGTAACGACCTGCTGCCAGCTCCGCGCGCGCCAGTGCCTGGTAGAAAGAAAATATGGCAGGGTCGAGCGGGCTCAACCGGATCGCTTGGTGGGCCGAGCGGATAGCCTCGTCGGGCCGGTTGAGATATGACAGAACGACGGCGCGATGGCCGAACGCGAGGGCAAAGTTAGGGTTGAGCACGATCGCGCGGTCGAGCGCGCTGAGCGCGGCATCATTATCTCCGGCAAGCTGCGCCAGCGCCAAGCCGGCAAAATCCAGCACCCACGGATCATCCCCGCGGCGGCGATCGCCTGCCGCGCCATCGCGATCCCTTCCTCGGCCTCCAGGCCGGAGGGTGGGATCCAGTTCCGTTGCCGCTGCATCCCTCGACTTAAGGCAATTCGCGACATGGCCGGGCCATAGGCGGGATCGAGTTCGAGGGCCAGACGCGCCAGCCGTATCGACTCCGCTAAGCTCTCGCGGGTTCTTTTGTACGCTTGCGCCTGGGCGCGCCAGTAGAGGTCGTAGGCATCAAGGCTCGCGGTCGGTTTGCGGACGGCGCGCTCGGCTTCGGCGCGGCGCAGCCGCGGCTCGATCGCGCCGACGACGCCGCTTGCCACCCGGTCCTGCAATTCGAAGATGTCGTCGAGGGTGCCTTCGAACCGGTCAACCCAGACATGCGCGCCCGTCGTCGAGTCGATCAGCTGGCCGGCGATGCGCACCCGGTTGCCGGCCTTCCTGACCGAGCCTTCGAGCACGTAGCGCACGCCGAGCTCCCGCGCCGTCTGGTTGACATCGATCGGCTTGCCCTTGTAGCGAAAGCTCGAATTTCGGGCGATGACGAACAGCCAGGGGCAGCGCGCGATCGCGGTGGTGATCTCCTCGACCATGCCGTCGGCGAAGTATTCCTGCTCGGGATCGCCGCTCATGTTCTGAAACGGCAACACGGCAATCGATGGTTTGTCGGGAAGCGCCCGGTCGGCGATTTCCGTGACTTCGCCGACGAAGCGGATGCCCTTGCGGGTGAAAGTACGGATCAGGCGTTGTGCCGAGCCGTCGTCCCCAAGCGCCCGGCGAACCGCGTTGAGCCGCGTAGTCAGCGCCGACTCCGAGACGATCCGCCCATGCCACACCGCCTGCAGCAGATCGTCCTTGCTGACCACGCGATTGCGATGCTGGACAAGGAAGGCGAGCAAATCGAAAGCCTTGGGTTCCAGTTCGATAAGCTCGGCACCGCGACGCAACTCGCGGCGTTCGATTTCGAGCCGGTATTGGCCGAACGCCAGACCCACGCGCCGTCTCCCCGGTCTAAATTTTGCCCGAAATCGTAAGCCTACCGTAAGGAGGAAAAAAGCCGGCGGTAAAGCTTTTTCTGCGCGCCCGGAACATCATAGGGCCAGCTCGGAGAGGACGCGATCAAGATGAACAAGTTCGGCAGAAAATTTATCGCGGCGATCATCGCGCTGGGCGCGATTGCCTCTTCGGCGTCTGCTTGGGCGCAGCAGCCACTCAAGGTCGCAGGTCAGGACGTCCCGCCTTGGGCTGTCCACGAAAAGAGCTCGAACGCGCTCTCCGGGGTCTTCGTCGACCTGACAAACGCCATTGCCAAAGATGCGGGCCTGCCGGTCCAGTATCAGCTCATGACATTCGCCGACCTGATCCCCGCGCTGACCAGCGGCAAGATCGACGTAATCGCCACTGAAATGGCGATCACGCCCGCACGCGCCCAGCAAGTCGACTTCAGCAACCCGGTCTACAACGCGCCGAGGGAAGCCGTCGTCGTCCTGGCGAGCGACACGACAGCTTACCAAAATCTGGCAGACCTTAAAAACCTCCCGGTGGGCGTGCAGAAGGGAAGCATCCAACTTGCGCTCCTGCAACGGACTGGCGGTTTCTCCGAAATAAAGATCTATGACACGGTAAAAGACGTCTGGTCGGCGGTCGCTTCAGGCCAGGTCAAGGCAGGGGTAACGGCCGGAGGGGACACAATATACGCCGCCAAGCAAGGTGAACTCCCAAATCTCCGCGTTGTCAGCTCCTACCAGTCGCCATCGCCGATACCTCGGGTCGGGATTGCCGTGCGAAAAGGCAATAGCGAGCTGCTGGGGAAAATAAACACCTCTTTGGCCAAGCTCGAAGCAGACGGCACGGTCAAAACGATCTTCGTCAAGTACGGTGTCGACGATTGGGCGCCGCCGAAATAGCGCCGTCGTATAGGTAGAATGACGCGGGTGATCGATGCCGACAAACGTTGCCATGGCCGGTCTCGGTATTGCCGTCGCCCACACCTCTATCCGGAGGAGTACGAAGTGGTGCTAGTACCGGCACCGAATGCAACCAGGAGAAACGTTATGGCAGGCATGAACAGAAGGTCGGCGCTTACGCTGGCACTCGCAGCGGCCTCTGTCGCCGCCGCGCCCGGAGAGGCGGCCCGGGCGCAAGCCGCGACGGACGGCAAGGAGATTGCGTCCGGCGTGCGGGGGGTAAACCTCGGCAAGCGCGCGTCGATGATCCCGGCCTACACGTCCGTCTCGATGTTCGACGTCGTCTATCAGCCGAAGGCCAAACTGGCGACGGGTGTGGCGATGGCGAACGACATGGTCTGCCATTGCCCGGAGGGTGAGCTGCGGGTCAGGCAGACTCCCGGGGGGGAGTTCGTCGCCAAGAAGGGCGACGTGTGGAGCTGCAACAAAGGGCTCTTGGAAGAGACCGAGAACATCGGCCCCGGAATCTCCGTCATGCGGGTAATCAATCTGTTGCCGAGCTAGTCGCGAGCACAACGGAGGCGAAGATGAAGCGCGGTCCGCTACGCCGGACTACTAAAGTCGTGTCCGGCGTCGTGCTTGCGATGATCTGGCTCCAATTCGCTGCAGGCCCGGTGGGCGCCGACGCGCCTGATCATACGATCCGGCAATATCTGAGGCTCCACGGCCTGAACAAGGACGACGTGGAGCTGGTCACGGTCCGCGGACCGCAACTCGACGAAACATTGCGCGATCGGAAGGCAGATGTGGTGGCCGTCGGCGCCTGGCAGAGCCCTATCACCGCCAAAATTGCCGCCGAGGGCGGTGCGAGGGTGCTGTTCACCGATTACGATGTTCTCGGCGACATCGTGCAAGCCAGCAAGCGTAGGGCGGAACAGCGAAGCGCATTCCGCCTCGACTTGTGGGTCGGCGCGCGCGGCTAATGGAGTGGCCGTGTCGCTCGGCCTGCCTCCGCCGCTTCGATTTCCACTGCGTTCGCCAGTCTATTGCGGCTCATCGCTGCCGCCCCTCCAGTCGGCGGGATAGATTTCGTCGGCGACGCACCGGCGAAATGACGAATGCGGCCAGTCCGCCGGGTGCGCCACGAGACCATGCTTGACCGGGTTGAAATGCGTCTAGTCCATGTGAGCCGCAAAGTCGCGATCGTGTGCTCCCAGTAGCGCCGCTGCCAAATGCCACGTTCGCCGCGGCGCGTCATGGCCGGTGATCGCGGCTCGCCGATCGGCAGCGATTTCGCGAACCCGGTCTTGATCGCTCGCCACCGACCCGGAAAATCG
>DATMKU010000216.1:0-8577 GCA_035570935.1 Allostellaceae bacterium | reverse complement strand
GCGCGGATCGAAGTCGCCTTCGGATACCAGCTCGGCATAGGCGGTGGGGAAGAGCCATTCGACGCCTTTGACGGCGTTGAGAAACACGCCGCTGAAGGTTTCCTCGGCTTTGCACTTCATCAGCGTGGCGGCCAGGCGCCGCGCCATGGGGCTGCGGCTTGCGGTGCGGATATGCGCGAGGAGATGGAGGATTTCTTCTTCGGAGACCGCGATCGCGGCGGCAAAGATTGCCAGGCTTATGTCGATCGCCTCGGGATCGGACCAGACCAGATGCGCAAGCAGACAGGTGACGAGCGAGCGGCCCATGGGGGCGAAGAAGGAATCCTCGGCCCGGCCAGGCGTCGCCTGCGCCGCCGCCGATTCATCGTAAATCCACGACACGACGCTGCGGACATGTAGTTCGGCTTCGGGGTGCGTGATGTCGATCCAGGCGAGGACGTTGAAACCGGTGACGGGCGGTTTGCCGCTCTCGTCGTTGGGGATGCCGATATGAACGACGCGCTTGCGTTGGCGGCGCAAGGCGGCATCCAGCATCGGGCCGAGCTCGGTCGAGGGATCGAGGATCACGCTGCTGCCGGTCCAGGTGAGAACGGTCGAGACGGCGGCCGTCGTCTTGAAGCCGCCGGGGCCCGCGAAGATCAGGCTGTGCCCGCTGCCGTGGGTGCAGGGATCGATCAGGAGCGGGGCCTTGCCGCCCATGCCCCAGCTCCTCTTGTCGGCGGGGCCGAAGGGGATGCCGGCGACGGTCTGATCGTGATCGACGCGGTACGCCTCGCCGACGACGATGCCGCCATGGACGGGGTCAGGCCCGGGGAAGAGTTTTTTCGCATCGCCGAGCGATCGCCATTGGCTGTGGCCGTGGTTGTCCGTCGCGCCGCGCTCGATCGCGCGCACAGCGCCGCCCTGCCCCGCCGCCAGTTTGCGCGGGCCGCGATAGTGTAAACGCCAAATCTGGAACAGGCCGAGAAGGAGGATCAGCAGAAAGACCGTCGGCACGGCCGCGGCCAATACCAGCCAGAGGTTCACCCACCAATTGGCGAGCCACCATTGGGTTGCATCGGACCAGGCGAGCGGCGCGAATGGCGTCCCGGTCCCCTTGCTCCATAGAGCCGAGGCCACGAGCAGCCAGAGGACCGCCGCCACGACGACGGCCAGGATGGCGGAAAGGGCGCGGATGATGGCCGCGCGGAAGCGTGTGGGGCTCATGTCGGGACCTAAATTCGCGTGATCCGTATGCGGTGCTTGAGGGTGCCGCGCGCCGCCTCGAGGAGCTCGTCGGGCGTCATGGCGTGGACGTTGCCCGCGGCCTCGGTATCGTTGGTGGCGTGCACGACGATGCCGAGTAACGTGAGATCGATTTCGAACTCATAGTCGCGCGAGGCGGCCGCCACGGGTTGGCCGTCACAGATCGCGCAGCAGATCGGCAGCGGCTTCGCCGCGCCTGGCGGCATCGGCGGCGAACCATGCGGCTCCGATCCGGTATTCGGCGCCGAAATTATGCAGCGGAATGATCAGGTCGACCGCGGCCGAGAGAAGATCGATCAGCGTGCGGTCGTCGAAATTGCGTCCGCGTGGTGAGGATTTGCAGAGGGCCAAGAGCCGTTTGAAGGCGCTGGCGGCATCTTGGCCATGGATGGTGGTGATGCTGCCGGGGTGCCCGCTGACGACTTCGCCGATATAGGTCCATGCCGCATCGTCGCGCAGCTCCTGCAGCAAGACCCGATCCGGGCGCATGCGCAGGCTGGCCTGCAAAAGCGCCTCGGGGTCAATCGACGCACCCGAAAGGCCGTCTTTCGAGTAGAGCAAGCGAACCACATTCGGCTGCGAGAGACCAAGTTCGAGTGTGTCTTCGAGGGTGATGATCCGTTCGGCCGGATCGATCGCCGCCAGCATCGACTTCGAGAGGGTCGTCTTGCCGGAGCCGGTGGCACCGCAGAGAAGGATGGTCAGGCGAGCCCGCACGGAGGCGTGCAGGAATGCTTCGAGGTCGCCGCTGTCATAGAGCGCGAGCAACATTTCCATGTCACGCGAGGCCCGCCAGCGGCGCCAGCGGTTCCACTCGGCGGTCTGGTAGCGAGAGTGGAGGTCCGCGAGGGGCGAGACGTCACGGCCCGGCTTGCGGATCGTCAAGGAGACGGTGCCGTGCGGGACGGAGGGCGGCAGGCAGATTTGCAGGCGCTCGCCGCCGGGGAGCTCGGTGGCGCAAAGCGGCGTCAAGGCGCCGACGTCCTGCTTGCGCAAGGAGCCGGCGAGGATCGCAATTTCCTCGAGCTCCTCGATGCCGAGCGGGATCGGGGTGCGGGTCCAGCCGCCGCGCGCGCGGATCCAGGCTTCATTGGGCCGGTTGATGGCGATGTCTTCGGTGGCGGGGTTGGAGAGCCAGGTGTCGAGCGGCTCGAGCAGCCAGCGCAGCAGCGGTGCCGCCGGGCTTTCGTCGAGAAACGCGCGGGGGGCGTTGTCTAACGCCATGCGAGGCACGCGACCAGGATGGTCCGCTGCGTCCCGGTGATGTCCTGGCCGCTACTGGGCCAGTGTCGGGCGGACATCATAGACCGTCGAGAAATCAAGATCGCGAGCGACAAATATCGATACGGCATCGCCCTGGTTCTTTTCGAGGGTTGGAGAGATGTTGATTTGCGCCTGCAGCACGGTGTTGGCGAGCTGCTGTTGCGGCGAGAGGAATTGAAAGTAATTGTTGCCATTGCCGTTCTGCAGCGCGCTGGATGCAATCTCGGGTCCCGCGCCGATGACAGAGAAGAGGATCGCCGCACCGAAACGCGACCACCAGTGATTGTCGACGGCGCCGGGTACGCCCGCGCGGCCGAGCTCGTCCGCTGCCGGCGAGGCAAGCGAGATGACGACGTTTTGGGGGGTGCGCGCGCGCACCCAAAGGATGAAGAGCCGGTCTTGCCCTTGCTGAAGGGCCGAACGGATTTCGCCAAAGATTTGCGTGCCGCGATCGAGGAGGGTCACGGATCCGGTGGCGCCGCGCACTTCCGCGGGCAGCACGCAATCGACAAAGCCGGCGAGTTGACTATTGATCGCGGTTTGCAGTGTGCACGGGATGACCGTGCCCGCCGGGACCGTCATGGTGGGATGCGGGAGCAGCGATGCGCGCGCCGGCGTGCCGAGGTCGGAGGGCTTGAGCGCGCGGGAGAGGGGATCATCGACGCCGGTTTGGCCGTTGGCGGCACCGGCATCCGCGAGGCGCCGCGCCGAGGCAACGTTGGAATTGCTGCTGTAGGACATGATGGGCGCATCGAGTGCGGCGTCATTGCCGGATTGCGGCGTTGGTATGGTGCGGGGCGGCACAGGCATCGAGACGGGGACGGGAGCCGGTGGTTGAACCGGCTGCGGGGTGGGCTCGGGAGGCGCTGTGAAGGGTAAACCGGCAACGCCTGTATCGGTGACGTTCTTGTCGGCGTCGCTCTTGTGGTGCGCGCCAAAAAGGTTGCCAAGAAGAATGGCGGTCAGGGCGACGGCGCCGCAAAGCCCGACAATGCCCAGCTTCTGGCGGACGGTGAGCGGCGGGCGTGACCCGGCGACCGCAGAGAGGCCATCGCTGTCCGGCGCCAGGTCAACGGACATTGTCAGCCCCCTTGATGGTGCGCGTCACCCAAAGGCTGACGGTGCCGGTGCCGGGCGTCTGGCCGACGGGGTTGTAGTTGAGGTTATAAAATTCCATCACGGTCTGGCCGTCGCGGACGCGCCATTCCTGCGCGGTGCCGGTCGCTATGATCATGTTGCCGGTGACCCAATAGGTGGCGGTGGCTTCTTTGCCGTCGGGGCTGATGCGGTAGAGCGACGGCATGCGCTGCATGCCCGGAAACACAAAGGCGGTCGAATAGCCGTTGTCCCATAGCTGGGACGGCCGCAAGCCAGTATCGCCGCGCGCGAGATAGCGGTAATTGCGCTGACCGGTGTAAGGATCGGTCGAGCGTTCGGTCTCGTCGCGCAACAACGTTTCAGCGTTCTCCTTGTTCGCTCGCTCGCGGGCCGCGAGCGCGGCGGCGTGTTTTTTGAGCCACGTGTCGTGCGGGTACTGGAAGATGACGCTGTAGGAGACATTGGCGCCGGCGGCGAGGGCGTCGGTTGAGATGTATTTGAGATCGGCCGGGGCTGTATTGGGCGGATCGTCGACGGTCGCGATCGGTGCGCCCGGCGCGGGGCAGAGTTGGGGCCGCGTCTCGACCTGGAAGTCGTAGCGCCGGAGACTGCCGGAGGGCAGTTTGGTCAGGACAATGACCGGCTGCGGGATCAGGCAGCCTTTGAATTTCCAGAAAAGAAAGTTCGAGCGGGGAAAACTGATCAGCGTATGACTATCGGTCGCCGCGACATTGACGACGTCTTCGTCGTCGGCGAACTGGATCACGAGAACGGCGCCGGGCGCCGACCAGATCTCGACCACATTGTCGGGTTCGTAATTGACGTATCGTATGCGGCCGTCCGCCTTCCCTTCATCCGGCTGCGTGACGGCGAAGGCCGGGGCCGCAAGCGCGAGGCTCAGCGCCGCGCCGGCGAGGAATGGCCGGATCATGGGGAATCCTCGCTGGACATATAGGTGACGATTTTCAGCCCGGCGGGGTCGATGAGGCGGGTGTTGGCGGGCATCTTGGTGACGAGCTCGAAGCCCACGGTCGCCGACCATGTCTTGCGCGCGGGGGTCGCGCCGTACATCAGTGACGTGCGCCAGAAGCGCACGAGTGCCACTTGCGGCTTGATGAACGAAATCCCGATCTTGTCGATATTGACCTGGCCGCGCCGGCCGAATTTCAGCTGGGGGCTGTCGGGGTTGGTCGGCAGAAACCACTTCTGATAGGCGTCGAGGACGTCGGGTCCGGACATGGCCGAGACCACGTCGTAGCGGTATTGCGCATCGGCAAAGGAGTAGGCCTCGCGGTCTCTGACGTATTGCCAGACCGCGGCAATCATGACGGCCTGGCTTTGCGTAGGCGGCAGATCGGAGATCGAGGTCGCGCTGTCGACGGTGCCGTCACTTCGTGTCCATAAGAAGACAGGCGCGATGCGCACGAGCGGGAGCATGGTGGCGACAGCCACGCTGAGGCCGATGTTGGCGAGCATAGCGGCGCCGGCGACCGACCAGGCCAGGCGGCTGGTGCGAATGGATCGGCGTATACGCTCGGCTTGAAAGGAGGTGACGTCGCGGTAATGCGCTTCGAGCGCCGGATGATCGATCGGCTGGGCGTGCCAGTCGGCGGTGGCAACGTCGGCCATGACTTCGGCCATTACTTGGGCGCCCGCGCGAGATCGGCCGCGGTCGGGCTCCACTGGCCGGGATTGAGGGCCCACCAGGGGCCGTGCGCTGCGGGCAGCTCCTCGCCGTTCGCGCAGGCCGCGAGGGCGGCGGCCGCCACGAGCATTAAGAGAACGAGGGCACGGCGGCGGTTATGAAACATCCGGTTATCTCCCGAGGAGGCGGCGGGACCCGGCGCGGATCGGCGTCACGACCGCGGTTTGCAGAAAACCGCCGCGCATCGCGAAGCCCACCTGGTCGAGTGCGATCGAGACGCCGCCTCCGATGCGCTCGATCAGGCGCGTCAGGTACTTGATCGAGTAGCCCATGATCCCGAGCACGATCGCTTGTCCGACCATGCTCATGGCGTCGGTGTAATTCTGCCCGCCGGGATAAACGCTGTTTTCGAGCTGCAGCATGACAGTCTCGAAAAACCCGAGGACGATATCGACGGCTAGCAAGGAAATGAGCAGGGTGACCATGACGTCGACAAAGCCGCGAAAGAAGCGGTCCATTTCGCGGAACAAGAGCGCGAGAATAAAGATCGGCGCCATGCAGAGCATGATCAGCGTGAGGAGCGTCAAGACGCCGAAGACGAGGAACACGACGGTCAGCGAGACGGCCGAAATGACCAACACCACAGCCAGGACCAGAGCGACATAGGGCATGCGCACCCAGGGTGTGGCCGACCAGATGCGCGTCGCGTTGGCGGCGGTCGCATCGAAGACGGCATCCAAGACGGTGGCGGCGTTGGGCGCCGTGCCGTTGGTGGTCATGGGAGCGGTGGTTAACTGAGTCGCGAAATAAGCCGGCAGGCCGAGCACCGGCGCTTCCACCCAATTGGAGAAATAAGTCGAGCCGGGGGCGACCAGGGCCACCACAAAGGCGGTGCGCAGGATGCGGGACTTGTATTCGGCAAAGGAGATCCGGCCCATCATGGTGTGGACGCCGGTGATGATCACCATCAGCACGAGGACCCCCGTCAGGGGCGTGCTCGCCAGGGTCTCGACTTGGTTGATCGAGGTGTTCACCTGATTGATGACGTTGGCGATCAGTGCGTTGTAGGCCCAGGTGAAGGGATGCAGACCAAGGGCACCCGCCGCACCGTTAGCAGTGGTTGCCGTGCCGCCGGTGGTCGTGGCGGTTCCAGTCGTGGAACCATCTGCTGTTGAGACCGAGAGGCCGTTGCCGTTGGTCGCGGTCGCCGTGGGGTTCGCGGTGGCGTTCGCCGCGTCGTCAAACACCGGTCCGTAGTCGGCGGGGTGAGCCGGGGTGAGGCCGCCGCTGTAGGAGGTAAGCGCCGCTGTCCAGCTGCCTTGTTGCTGATAGAGCTGCGCGTCGTACTCGGCCGCGCCTTGCAACGCCTGAACGGGATTGGTGGGATCGATGCCGAGACTGGCGGCCGTTGCGGGCTCGAATTGGGCAATGCCGATCGCGCCTCCGGCTGAAGTGCCGACATTCGGATTGAAGCTGCTTTCCGCCTGGATTTGATCGAGAAACATTTGCGCGGGTACGTCGTACTGCTGGGCATCTTGCGTCGCGAGCGCCTGCAATTGGGCGGTCGTGTAGGTCGTTTGCGCGGATGCTGTCGCCGGAAACAGGCCGGCGAGGGCAAGAGCGAGAGCGGCGCGGCGGAGCGTCATTAGGTGGCCGGCGCGAGGCACTGCATGACGTCGGCGATGCGGTCGTGCGACATCGGCAGCGACCGGTCTTTGTTGTTCACCTTCGCGATGCAGCGATTGATCGCGTCGGGCGAAACGTGCGGGAGTACCGCATGCGCCACGCACTGCGAGATGGCGGGCCAGGCGCCGGCGCAGCTGGCGCATCCGGTTTGCTGGGCCACCATGTTTCCGCAGCGGTGTGCGGTTGGCAGCCAGCTTTGAGCGTGCGCCGCGCTCATGAGAAACATGGCGAGGGAGGCGGCGGCGAGAGGGGTCTTAAACATCGACGTTCTCCCGCGCGGCGCGCGCGTCCCCGTGCCGGTGCATTCGATCGTCCCGGTAAAGCGGAGGCCAGCGGTCATCGTGATTGAGGCCTTTCGCGTTAATTCGTGGCGGTCGTAGAGGCCGGCGCCGTCGTTCCGGTCGCAGCGCCGCTCTGGCACGAGGGGAGCGTGATGGTGACGGCGGTGGCGGCGAGCGCCGCGCATGTCGCCTGAATGCCGGCGTTTTCCTGCTGGTAGGCGAATTGCAGCTGCGCCATCTGGATCGCCTGGAGCTGGGCGGTCATGGCGGTGTGCAAATTGGCGGCTTGCGCCTGTTGCGCGGTGGCATAATTCGCTTCGCCGGTCAGCCGGGCTTGCAGACCGCTGATCTGCTGTACGGTCGAGGCGTTGGCGATCTGGCTGACGACTGCGGGGAGGCTCTCGATGCGCTGCTCGAGCGCTTGCAGATTTTGGTTGGCGTAGGCCTGCAGGGACGAGATCGAGTTGACCGCTTGGCGGATTTGTGTCGACAGGAAACTAGGATCGGTCGGCAGTGTGCCGATCGTGTTCTGCGCCAGATATTGGGAGCCGTAGGGCAGGCTGGCGGCCGAGGAGGTCCCGCCGATGAAGCCGGGGAGGGAGGCGCTGGCGGTCGGGAGCGGGTTTTGCGAACCAATGGTGTTGAGGCCCGGCGCGAGCGAATAGGCGTTGGTGAGGCCGGAGACGCTTCTGACGATCGAGACGGCTTGATTGTAGACCCCGATCGTTTCCTGATAGATCTGCTCGGCTTGCTGCAATTGTTGCTGTAGCACTTTCAGTTGGTCGACCAGTTGGTCGATAGACTTAACGTCGATCACCGGCATCTGCGCATCGGCCGGCCGGGCGGTGACCAATGCCAGAGCCGCAACCCCCGCCAGAAGAATGGTGCGGATGACCCGTGTGTCCCTGGATGGCGCTGCTGCCGGGAAGGCGCCCACGCGTTTTAGGATTGTTGGGGGTAGTAACCCCGCCTTTTTCGGCGGGGCGTGCGGCCTCCTGCGAAGCATGATCAACGGCTCGGGCTGACCGGTAGGCTCCAGACTGCCGGGTGTTGCAGTCCGATGGCCGCACGCGGGGGCAGGGGTGTCGCCGGCAGGCACATATGGCCGCCGGCGGCGATGACCATGCCGAGCAGTATTCCGCTCACGAAGGTTATGAGCAGAATGCCGGGGCGTAGGAGAACAAGCATGACGTTGCTCCTTGAACTCAGTCGACCGCCTCGCGGTGCTTGGCCATGAATTCCCGCAACCAGCCGGCGCCGACCGAACGGCGCAGCCGCTCGGCGAAGCGGACCGTGTTGGCCCGCCCGGATAGGACGGCGACGAACTCAGGCATTGCGGAGAGATCGAAATCGATGATG
>DATMKU010000215.1:0-19122 GCA_035570935.1 Allostellaceae bacterium | reverse complement strand
CGGTGAGGAAGCGGCCGAGATCGTCGACAACGTAGTGGATGTGGCTGCCCTCGGCGCCGGCCGCGGCCCAGTCGATGGTGCCGCGCATCCAGGCCGTGGTCATGCCCAGCGCCGCGGCGGGGACCAGGTTTTTGGCCATGTCTTCGATCATCATAGCGGTGTGCGGGGCGACTTGGTGCCGGCGCAGCAATTCATAATAGCCGGCGAGCGCCGGTTTTGGCTCGAACCCGGCATCGACGATGTCGACGATGCCGCAAAACGACCCCGCGATATCGAGATGATCGAGCAGCCGCCGGGCATGGGCGACCGACCCGTTGGTGTGAACGATTTTGCGCCCGGGCAGCGCCTTCAGCGCCGCGGCCAGCACCGGGTCGGGCGGCACGCAGGCGAGATCGATGTCGTGCACATAGGCGAGGAATTCGTGGGGATCGACTTTGTCGACGGTCATCAGGCCGCGCATTGTCGTCCCGTGCTCGCGAAAATAAGTTTTCTGGACGACCAGCGCCTGATCCAGCGACAGCTCCAGCCGCTCGGCGACAAAGCGCTGCATGCGCGAATGGATCTGGTCGAAGAGCCGGCACGACGCGGGGTAAAGCGTGTTGTCGAGGTCGAAGATCCAGGTCTCGATTTCGCTTAAAGGACGGCCGCCTGGCGAGGGAAGGATATTGGGCAAGATATTCTTTCTACTCGACGACGCGGTCATTGCGAGCACAGCGAAGCAATCTCGATGGCCCGAGCGTTGTCGAACCGGGATTGCTTCGTCGCTCCGCTTCTCGCAATGACATCCGCGGCGCCTTGAATAATATGGACCAACCGATGCGTTTTAGTCCGCCCGGATCAGGGTGCCCGCGCCCGACGTATCGGTGAACAATTCGAGCAGGAGCGCATGCGGCACGCGGCCGTCGAGGATCACCGCCGCCTCGACGCCGCCATCGACCGCATCGAGACAGGTTTCGACCTTGGGGATCATGCCGCCATAGATGACGCCGTCGGCAATCATTCGCCGCGCCACCGCCGCGGTAATTTCCGACAGCAGCCGCTTGTCGGCGTCGAGCACCCCCGCGACATCGGTCAGCAACAGCAATCGCGTCGCCTTGAGCGCGGCGGCGACCGCCCCGGCGACGGTGTCGGCGTTGATGTTGTAGGTTTCGCCGTGGGCGCCGACGCCGATCGGGGCGATGACCGGAATGATGTCCGATCGCTGGAAAGTTTCGAGCACGCCAGCAGCGACCCGCTGCGGCTCGCCGACAAAGCCCAGGTCGATCTCGGTGCGGACATCGCCTTCGACCTTGCTGCGCAGCACCTTTTTCGCCTCGATCAGCCCGCCATCCTTGCCGGTGAGACCAATCGCGCAGCCGCCCTCGGCGTTGATCGCGGCCACCAGTTGCTTGTTGATCGTGCCGGCGAGGACCATCTCGACGACTTCCATCGTCTCGGCGTCGGTGACGCGCAGGCCGTCGACAAACCGGCTTTCGATGCCGAGGCGCTTGAGCATCAGGCCGATCTGCGGCCCGCCGCCATGGACGACGATCGGATGGATACCGACCTGCTTTAACAGGACGACATCCCGCGCAAACGAATTTCCGCCCTCGCCCATCGCGTGGCCGCCATATTTGACGACCAGCGTATGCCCGGCATACCGGCGCATATAGGGCAGCGCCTCGGCCAGCACCGCGGCTTTGACGACAGGATCGGGTTCGGGCGAGAAAATACGGGAATTCGGGGTCATCGCGCTCGCCACTCTAGCGTTGTTGTTCGGGCGTTGCCATCGCGGGTGTGGCGACGGACGGCGCGAAGCCGGCAAGCGTCGCGCGCAAGGCGGTGATGCCGTGCTGTTTCTCGGCGCTCGTCAGATGGATTTCGGGATGGGCGGCGGTGTGGCCGGTGAGTTCGGCGGCAACCCGCTCGGCGCAAGCAGTCAGTTCGGCGGTGCGCAGCTTGTCGGTCTTGGTCAGCACGATCTGATACGAGATGCCGGCCTGGTCGAGCATATGCAGCACCGGCCGGTCGGGCTCCTTGACGCCATGGCGCGCGTCGATCAAGAGGCACACGCGGCGCAGCGCGGCGCGCGAGCGCAGGTAACGGCGGACGAGCCCGGTCCAACCCTTGATCGCCGTCTTCGACGCGGCGGCATAACCGTAGCCCGGCAGGTCGACCAGCATCAGTTCGCCGCCGAGGTCGAAGAAGTTCAGCTGCCGCGTGCGGCCCGGCGTATTCGATGTGCGGGCCAGCACGCGCCGTCCGGTCAAGGCGTTGACCAGGCTCGACTTGCCGACATTGGAGCGCCCGGCAAAGGCAATCTCGGGTAAACTTTCGCGCGGTAGCGCTGCCGGATCGGCGGCGCCGGCGACAAAGCGGGCAACGCGCGCGAAAAGCCGCCGGCCGGCGTCAACGAGAGCGGGGTCGATCTCGCGCGGCGGAAACAGGTCGGCCGGGCTGTCCTCGCCTATCGCCACCGCAATATTCAGGCCGCTCCGGCGCGGCGCATGATCACCCATTGCTGGCCAATGCTGAGCGAATTGTTCCATGCCCAATAGATCACCAGCCCGGCCGGGAAATGCGCCAGCATATAGGTGAACACCACCGGCAGGATCATGAACATCCGCGCCTGCACTGGATCGACCGGCTGCGGGTTCAGCTTTTGCTGCAGAAACATCGTCAGCCCCATGATCAGCGGCCAGGCGCCGATCATCAGGATCGATGGGGGTGTGAACGGCAACAGACCGAAGAGGTTGGCAAAGGAGGTCGGATCGGGCGCCGAGAGATCGTGGATCCAACCGAAAAACGGCGCGTGCCGCATCTCGAGGGTGACGAACAGCACCTTGTAGAGCGAGAAAAACACCGGGATCTGGATCACGATCGGCAGGCAGCCGGCCAACGGGTTGGCGCCGACGCGCTTGTACAGCCCCATCATTTCCTGCTGCTGGCGCGCCTTGTCGTCGGGAAAGCGCTCGCGCAATTTCTGTATTTCAGGCTGCAGGAGCTTCATCTTGCTCATCGCCTGGTAGGATTTGTTGGCGAGCGGAAAAAACAGCAGTTTGGCGCATAAGGTCAGCAACAGGATCGCCAGCCCGAAATTGCCGAGCAGCCGGTCAAAGAATTGAAGGACCAGAAAGATCGGCTTGGTCAGAAAATAGAACCAGCCGAAATCGATGGCGCGGTCGAAGCGCGGGATGCCGGACGCGGCATAGCCGTCGAGCAGATCGACCTCCTTGGCGCCGGCGAAAAAACGGGTCGTCACCGTATGCGTCGCATTCGGCGCCACGGCGATCGCCGATCCGAGGTAATCGGTCTGGTAGCGGTCGACGCCGTTCTCTTGCGTGCGCGTAAAGCGCGCCTTGACCGGTTCGCTCTGCGCCGGGATCAGCGAGGTGAGCCAGTATTTGTCGGTAAAACCGAGCCAGCCGCCGGTCGAGGTGTAATCGATCGGTTGGCCGGCGCTCAGCGATGAATACTTGACCTCCTGCAACGAGCCGTCGAGATAACCGATCAGCCCCTCGAACAATATGTAATAGCCGGCGACCTGCGGCGTGCCGGTGCGGCTGATCAGGCCGTAGGGCAGCAGCTTGACCGGGGCGCTGCCGGTATTGTGCACTTCGTCGTGAATGGTAAACATGTAGTAGGGATCGACCGAAATCGTGCGCGTGAAGACCAGCCCCTGGCCATTGTCCCAGGTCAGGGTCACCGGGTTCGACGGCGTCAGCGCCCCGTCCGAGGCTTTCCAGACGGTGTCGGGTCCTGGCACTTTCACGGCTCCCGGCTCGGCGGCAACCCAGCCGAATTCGGCCAGATAGGGGTTCGCGGTGCCCGGCGGCGACAGCAACAACACCTCGGGACTCTTCGGGTCTACGGTCTCGTGATATTTGGCAAGCGTCAGGTCGTCGAACCGGGCGCCGGTCAATGCGATCGTGCCGTGCAGCCGCGGCGTGTCGATCTTGACGCGCGGCTGGCCGGTGATAGCCGCCTGCAGCGACTCGGCCGCCTTTGCCGCCACCGCACCCGGCGCCGCAGTTCCGGGTGCAACCGCGGTCGCACCCGGCGCCGTCGACTGGGTTGCGGGCGCCGTTGCCTCGCTGCCGACATGCGGCACGGTCGGGTGCAGCCGCTGAAACACAAATTGGAAGCCGATCAGAATTCCAACCGACAGCACGATCGCAATCAATAAGTTGCGCTGTTCCATTTCGGTCGGGGCCAGCTATCTCAATGGGCGGCGCAAGCGCGCCGAGGCTCCGCGCCTCTTGCGGCTTTAGTGGATTTGCATTGCGGCACCGGATCATAGCCGCTCCCGCCCCAGGGGTGGCAGCGGCAGAGCCGCCGCAGCGCGAGGACGCTCCCGCGCAATGCGCCGTGCCGCGCCAACGCTTCGATCGCATAATCCGAACAGCTCGGCAGATAACGACAGGACGGCGCCAGTAGCGGCGAGATCAGCAGCTGATAGCCGCGGACGACGCCCTGCATCGTCGCCGTTACAACCCCTGCGAGACCGGGCGGTTTCATCCTACTCCCTCAGCGCTGTCAGCCGGCGGCGCCGAGGGCCCGCCTCGATCCGACCCAGCGCCGTCTCTAGGTCTTCGACAAGGGCCGCGAAGGGCCGCTCAGCCGTCGTCGCGCGCGCTACCAGCACGTAGTCCGTCCCCGGTCTCCCACATTCAGCCAAAATCCGCGCGGCGGCGGCGCGCAACCGGCGTTTCGCTCGATTGCGCACCACGGCGTTGCCAACTTTGCGGCTGGCAGTGTACCCAACCCGCACCCTGCGGCCTTCCACACCCGCCGGGCACACCGCCGCCTGCAAGATCAACCCCGACGTCACCGCCTTTCGGCGGGTCGCCGCGACACGCAGGAAGTCGGCGCGGATCTTGAGCGTTGCAAGCCTGCCGGCGGCAGATTCCCCAGCCGCGGCAGCGCGCGGCGCGGATCCCAGTGTCAGGCGGACAATCGCTTGCGGCCTTTGGCCCGGCGCATGGCCAGCACCCGGCGGCCGGCGGCTGTCGCCATTCGCGCGCGAAAGCCGTGGCGACGCTTGCGTACAAGGTTACTCGGCTGATAAGTGCGCTTCACGCCACCGGCTCCGATTGCGGCATCTGTTTTGCTCGGAAGGCGGCTATATAGGGGAGGCGCCGGATCGAGTCAATGTCAGGGTCCGGGCCTCGGTCGGATCGGATCGCGTGGCGGAACGATGGCGTTCACGGCGCGGACGCCTTGAGCGCCCGCCGGCAGCGGGCCATGTCGAACGGAATGGGAGCAAGCGAGGTTACTGCCGATGCTTGACGACCCGACGGTCGTAGCGGCCGATCGTGCCGCTCGTGAATGGAAGGCTGCCGGCGCGGATCCGATCATTCCGGGCAGTGAGGCGCACAAGGCCGCGTTTTGCCGGATGCTGCTCGACACCCATAACCGTTACAAGCCGGCGGTCATCGACTGGCCGGCCCTGGAAGCCGCCGCCCGCGATCGCCTTGTCGGCCTGCCGATCTGGGACATCGCCGTGCAAACCGAAGGCAAGGCCCGGCTGCGGGTCCTGAGTTATGCCGAAGAGGTGACGGACCCGTTGCTGCGAGAGGCGATCGAGCTCGACGGGTTCGAAGAAGGCCGCCACAAAGAGGTCCTCTCCAACCTTGTTCAAGCTTACGGCATCCGGCTGATGCCGGAGCCGGAATATTTGCGTCCCAGCAATCCCGAATGGGCCTTCATGGTGACCGGCTACAGCGAGTGCATCGACAGCTTTTTCGCCTTTGGCCTGTTTGCGCTGGCCAAGCGCTCCGGCTTTTTTCCGCCGCCGCTCGTCGATACCTTTGAGCCCGTCATGCAGGAAGAAGGCCGCCATATCCTGTTCTTCGTCAATTGGGTGGCATGGCATCGCCGCCAGCTGCCATGGTGGCGCCGCCCGCTGTTCGCGGTAAAGATACTCGCGGTCTGGGCGTTTCTGATTTGGGAGCGGATCGGCATCGCGCGCGGCGTTGGCAACGCTGGCGAGGCTGGCGAAAACGGCACCGAAACGACACCCCAGGACAACAACTTCACGCTGAACGGCGGCAAGGCGGTCGGCGATGTCGACCTCTCCGTCGGCGAACTGCTCGAAATCTGCCTTGTCGAGAATGACCGTCGGCTGAGGGGCTACGATCCGCGCCTGTCGAGACCCCAGGTTGTTCCGCGGCTGGCAGGTTTCGCCCATCGACTGATGCGCCGGCGGAGGAATCCCGCAGCGGCCGCATGAAAATCGGAACCGACGAGCATAAGCAGCGGTTTTGCGACGATTTCGTCGCCAGCCACAGTCCCTACGATCCGGAAGCGCTGGCCTGGCCAGACCTCGACGACGAGGCGCTCGAAAGATTGCGTGCGATCCCGTTCTGGCCCGAGGTGCTCTATACCGAGCGGCGCGCTGGCGCGATCGTCGAGGCTTACGGCGCCACGATCGGTGACCCATCGGTGCGCCGGGCGGTGATGCTGCAAGGCTTCGAGGAAGCGCGGCACGCCCGGTTGCTGCGGTTGATGATCCAGCGCTACGGCATCGCCGCCGATGAGCGTCCGCTCGAAGAGCCGAGCCCCGACCTTTACCGGGCCTTCGCCGATTTTGGCTATGGCGAATGCCTCGACGCCTTTCTCGGTTTCGGCGTCTTCAAGATCGCGCGTCGCGCGGGCTACCTGCCCGAGCCGATGTTCGCGATCTTCGAGACCTTGCTGCACGAAGAGAACCGGCACATCGTTTTTTTTGTCAATTGGATGGCGTGGGAACAGGCGCGCCGCGGGCGGGGCGCGTCGTGGCTGCGCGCGGCCGTCGCGGCGCGCTATTACCTGGCGGCAATCGGCCGCCTCCTCGGCACCGTGCGCCGTGGACAGGCGGCGAACGGGGGGAAGGATTTCTCGGCGACGCAGGCGAGCGTCTTTATCGATGGTTTTTCGCTACGGGGTCTCGTCGCGGAATGCCGCGCCGAGCATGCACGGCGGATGAAGGCGTTCGACCCGGAGCTGCTGCAGCCGCGCTTCTTGCCGCGGGTTGCCGCGATCGCACTCGCGGGTCTCCGTCTCGGAACCGGTTCCCGCCGCTCGCGGTAGCCGCCGATGAAGCTGGTCTCGGTTTTCGCTGCGGTAATCGGGCTGGCGCTTATCGCGGCGCTGGTCGTCCATTTCGGCGCGGGCCCCGTCGCCCGCTCCTTCCTCGCGCTCGGCGGGATCGGCTTTACCGCAATTTGTTTTATTCACTTGACGCTGATCGCGTTGATGGGGATCGCCTGGTGGTTGCTGCTGCCGGGCATGGGTCCATGGGCGGGCGTCTGGGGGCGCTTGGTGCGCGACTCGGCCTCCGAGGTATTGCCGCTGTCTCAGCTCGGCGGCTATGTGCTGGGTGCGCGAGCACTGGCCCTGCGCGGGATCGCGGGCGACGCCGCGGCCGCCAGCACGATTGTCGATGTCACGGTCGAATTTTTCGCCCAACTCGCTTACGTCGCGATCGCGTTGCTATGGCTGCTGCGTCTCGACCCGCGCTCGCGGGTCGCCCTCCCGATTACCCTCGGCCTCGTCTTCGCCGCCGGTCTCGCCGTTGGCTTTGTGGCTGCCCAGCGCCGCGGTTTCGGCCTGCTCGATCGCTTTGCCGGCGCGCTCGGCCGCGGCTGGGCGGATAAGACCGCGGCGGGGGCCGCGAGCCTGCACGCCGCTGTCGCCGCAATCTATGCGCGGCCGGTGAGCGTATGGGCGAGCTTTGTTTTGCATCTCGTCTGCTGGATCGCGAGCGCCGCCGAGATATGGCTGGCCCTGCGGTTTATGAATGCGCCGCGCGGCTTGGGCGTGGTGCTGGTAATCGAAAGTTTGATCTATGCCATACGCTCGGTCGCGTTCGCGGTGCCGAACGCGGTCGGCGTGCAGGAGGGCGCCTACATACTGATCGGTGGAGGCTTTGGTCTGACGCCCGATACCGCGCTCGCCCTGTCGCTATTGAAGCGGGCTCGCGACTTCGTGATCGGCCTGCCGGTTCTCGGCATCTACCACTTGATCGAAAGCGAGCGCCTGTGGCGCCGCGCCGCCGTCCCCAACCCCGCCTCGGTCAAAGCGAAACCCCGGTCGCGATGACCGGGGTTTCTTCTGCCCGCCCCGGAGGAAAGGGCGGTACCGTCTGCATCGTTCGGGAGGACCATCAGGGAGACATCACGATGCAGGCGGATAATGCGTCATGTTCGGAATTGTTGCAATAAATATCTCAATCATTAACCACTAATCCATGACACCCGTCGTACGTGCTATGGCGAGGTGTCAGCTTCACGCGAAGGTGAGCCGCCGACACCACCTACAATGTTAGCGTCGCCGTCTCCCCGGCCGAGCGGACCCGTAATGCCCGATGCTGCTTCGCAATCCGTTTTTTCCCTGCGTCGTCTGACGCCGCTGGGGATTCTCGTCGTCGCCGGCGTGACGTTCGTCGTCGCCGGCGGCCACCGTTATCTGACCTTCTCGGCGCTGGCGGAAAATCGCCTTTGGCTGTGCGGTCTGGCAGCCCACTGGGGTTTCGTCGCCGCCATCGCATACATCGCCGCTTACGCCGCGGTGGTTGCCCTGTCGGTCCCCGGCGGCGCGATCTTGACGATCGCTGGCGGGTTTCTGTTCGGTCTATGGCTTGGCGCACTGTGCGCCGTCGTCGGCGCGACCTCGGGTGCGGTCTGTATCTTTCTCGCGGCCCGCGCGGGCCTCGGCGGATTGGCGCAGCGCGCCGGGCCGTTTTTCGGCAAGCTCGAAGCAGGATTTCGCGCCGACGCGTTCAATTATCTCCTCTTCTTGCGTCTGGTCCCGGTGTTTCCGTTCTGGCTCGTCAACCTCGTGCCGGCGCTGGCCGGCGTGCGGCTAGGGACGTTCCTCTTCGCCACCTTTATCGGCATCATCCCCGGCACCTTTGTCTACGCAAGCCTCGGCAGCGGGCTCGGCAGGATCGTCGAGCAGCCCGATCTGGCGATCATCTTCCACCCGAGTGTGCTTGGGCCGATTGTCGGCCTCGCCGTGCTCGCGCTGATCCCGGTCTGGTACAAGCGGCGGCAGCGCAAAGAGAACGCTTGATGCGTCAGCTGACCCCCGATTTGTGCGTGATCGGGGCTGGCGCCGGGGGGCTGGCGGTCGCCGCCGGCGCGGCGCAGCTCGGCGCCGAGGTCGTGCTGATCGAGCGCGGTGTCATGGGCGGCGACTGCCTGAATTTCGGCTGCGTGCCGTCAAAGGCGCTGCTCGCCTCGGCCCGGCTCGCGGATCTCTGGCGCCGAGCTTCGTTGCTTGGCGTCGATCAGGTGCGGCCACAGATCGATTTCGCCGCGATCGGCAACAGCGTTGAGCGGGTGATTGCCGACATCGCACCCAACGACTCCGCCGAGCGGTTTGAACGGCTCGGCGTCACCGTGCTGCGCGCCGAAGCGCGCTTCACCGGCCCGCGCACGGTGTGCGCCGGCGATGTCGAAATCCGGCCGCGGCGGTTTGTGATCGCGACAGGCTCGCGTCCGCTCGTTCCGCCGATCCCCGGGCTCGACCGGCTGCCGTATCTGACCAACGAGACCATCTTTGCGAACCGGGTGTCACCGCGGCACCTGGTAGTCATCGGCGGCGGCGCGATCGGTATCGAAATGGCGCAGGCGCATCGCCGCCTCGGCGCGCAGGTCACGGTGCTCGATCTGGGCCCCCTCTTGCCGCGCGACGATCCCGAACTCGTAAGCCTCCTGGTGGAGCGCCTGGCATGCGACGGTATCGTGCTGCGGTCGCGGGTCACGATCGACTCGGTCGCGCGCGACGGGTCCGGCCTCGCGGTAAAGCTCGCCACGGGCGAGCGGATCCTAGGCTCGCATCTGCTGGTCGCGGCCGGCCGGCGCCCCACGCTCGATACCCTCGGTCTCGGCGCCGCCGGGATTGCGGTCGGCGCGCACGGGATTGCCGTCGACGCGCGCCTGCGCACGACCAACCGCCGCGCCTTTGCCATTGGCGACGTCGCGGGCGGCCCGCAATTCACCCACATCGCGCTCTATCATGCGGGTATCGTGATCCGCAACGTGTTGTTCCGCGTGCCGGCGAGGGTCGATTACCGAGCCCTGCCCTGGGTCACCTATACCGATCCCGAACTGGCCCAGGTCGGATTGCTCGAAACCAGCGCGCGGCAAGCCCTCGGCGCCGCGGTGCGCGTGCTACGCTGGCCGTTCGCCGAGAACGACCGCGCCCACACCGAGCGCGACACCGCCGGCGTCGTCAAGATCGTGACCCGCCGCGACGGGCGCATCCTCGGGGCGTCGATCCTCGGCGCCGCCGCCGGCGACCTGATTCTGCCCTGGGCGTTGGCGATCTCGCGGAGGCTCAAGATCGGCGCTTTCGCCAATCTCATCGTCCCCTATCCGACGCGCGGCGAGGCTGGAAAACGCGCCGCCGGAAGCTTTTACACGCCGGGATTGTTTTCGCCGCGCACTCGTCGGATTGTGCGCTTTCTGGCGCGGTTCGGCTAACGCGGACGCTCCTTGTGCTGTTGAAGAGCCTGTCGGCCCGGCTGCTCGTTCTGACCGTCTTTTTTGTGATGGTCGGCGAAGTGCTGATCTTTGTGCCGTCGGTTGCGCGCTTTCGCATGGCCTATTTCGAGGACCGCATCGCCTCCGGTGCTCTCGCCGTACTGGCGCTCGAGGCGAGCCCAAATGGGCATCTCGATCAGGGCCTGGTCATGAAACTCCTCGCCAGGGTCGGCGCCCACGGCGTGATTGTGCACCGCGAAGACGGGGCGGAGCTGATGCTCGACCGCCCAGTGCCGCCGCGGCCGGACATTACGATCGACCTGACCCATCCTAGTATCCTCGCCGCGATCCGCGGCTCGCTGATGGCCCTGTCGCGCACCAATAACCGCATCCTGCGGGTGCTCGGCCCGTCGCCGGCAGGCAATGGCGAGATCGTCGAGGTCTTGCTCGACGAGGCGCCGCTACGGCGCGAGATGTGGGATTTCGGCATCCGCATCCTCGAATTGTCGATCGTGCTGTCGCTGGTCACCGCGGCACTCGTCTATTTGAGCCTGCAATGGATGCTGGTACGGCCGATGCGGCGGATCACCGCCAGCATGATGGCGTTTCGCGAGGATCCCGAGGATGCCTCTCGAATGATCGCCGCGAGCCGGCGCAAGGACGAGATCGGGGTTGCCGAGCGCGAGCTGTCGGCGATGCAGCTGACCGTGCGGCGGGCGCTGGCACAGCGCGCGCGGCGGGCGGCGTTGGGCACCGCGGTAACCAAGATAAACCATGACTTACGCAATATCCTGGCGACGGCACGGCTGGTTACCGACGGTTTGACGGCGAGCGCGGCACCCGAGGTGCGCCGCATCCTGCCGCGGCTGATCGATGCGATCGATCGCGCTGTCGCGTTGTGCACGCGCACGCTCGATTTCTCGCGCGAGGGTGCGGCACCGCTGGCGGCCAGCCGTTTCCGGCTGGTACCGCTGATCGACGAGGTCAGCATCGGGCTCGCCGCCAGCGAAGGGGGGTTCACGATCAACTGCACAGCGCCGCCCGACTTCGAGGTCGAGGCGGATCGCGATCAACTTTATCGCGTCTTACTGAACCTCGCGCGCAATGCGCTCGAGGCCGGCGCCGGGCGGTTGCAGGTGTCCGCGATGCGCGAACACGAGACAATCACCATCGACATCGCGGATGACGGTCCCGGTTTGCCGCCGAAAGCGCGGGAAAATCTGTTCCGGCCGTTTTTCGGCTCGGCCCGGCCGGGCGGCAGCGGGCTCGGGCTGGCGATCGCGCGCGAATTGGCGCGAGCCCACGGCGGCGAATTGGCGCTTGTCTCCACCACCGGTGCAGGGACGGTCTTCCGCGTCAACTTGCCGGCCCCAGCGGGCCGCGCAGCCACAATCAGTCGAGAGAAAGTGTCACCGATTTGAGGTAGGCGGTCTCGGGCAGCGAGGGATGCACCGGATGGTCGGGGCCGGCGCCGGCGGTTCGAATGATGCGGCCGTCGCGGCCGGCATCGGCGAGCCCGCGCCGCACCGCGTCCACGAACTCGGCCTCGCCGACATTATAGGAGCACGAGGCCAGAAACAGGGTTCCACCGCGGGCGGTCACCGCGGCGGCGAGGCGCGCCAGCTTGCGATAGCCGCGCAACGCCGCTGCCGCCTCCCTCCGCGATTTGGCGAAGGCCGGCGGGTCGGCGACGACAATATCAAAGCGGTCGCCCTCGGCGTCGAGCCGCGCAGCCTCGCCAAACGCCTCGCCGCGGCGAAAAGTGCAGATGTCGTCGACGCGGTTCAGCACCGCGGCTTCGCCGGCTAAAGCCAGCGCCGGTTCGGAACGGTCGATCCCAACGACCTCCGCCGCACCGCTGCGCGCAGCCTGCACCGAGAACCCGCCGGTGTAGCAATAAAGATCGAGAACACGCGCGCCGCCCCGGGCGATGGCCGCGACAAAGCCGCGGTTTTGGCGCTGGTCGAAGAACCAGCCGGTCTTTTGTCCGGCGAGCGGGTCGATCGGGAATACCGCGCCATCCTCGCGCAGCAACAGCCGCGCGTCGAGGGCGCCCATTGCCACCCGCGCCTCGGGCAGCAGCCCCTCCTGGGCGCGCGCCGGGCTGTCGTTGCGGATGACGATCGCCCGCGGCTTGAGGATGGCGGAGAGCGTGTCGAGCACGATCGGTTCGAGCCGCGCCATCCCGGCGGCGTTCGATTGAACGACGACGACATCGTCGATGCGATCGACGATCAGACCGGGCAGCCCGTCGGCCTCGGCATGAACGAGGCGGTAATAGGGCTCGTCGAACAACTGTCCGCGCAGCCGCAATGCCCGCTCGATCCGGCGAGCGAAAAAACGCCGGCCGATTGCCCGGCCGGGGTCGCGGTCGAGCAGGCGCGCGGCGAGAAGGCTGTGCGGGTTGAACATCGCCACACCCTGCGCGCTGCCGTCGGCGCGGCACAATGTAACAAGCGTGCCGGGAGAGAGCGCCCGCGCCGCCTCGTCCATCCGCACTTCGTTCGAATAGACCCAGGGATGGCCGGCCTCGACGCGTCTGTGGCGCGCCGGAAGCAGAGTGACGGACGGCCGGGTCGCCGGATCGTCGGCAACCGATTGACTGGCCTCGACCGTATCGACTTCCATTGTGCTCTGCTCCTGCCGGCCAGGGTCCGTCGGGGCCATTGTGCCTCGGGACTACTATTTCGGCGAGCCGCGATCCTTGGCTTCCTGGCCCCCCTCCGATCGTCCTTGCCTTCTCGCCCGCTGCTGGAGTAGTTGTTGGCACCGCACAGGCGTCGGCCGGCTGTAGCGTAAGCGCCCGTAGCTCAATTGGATAGAGCACCAGACTACGGATCTGGGGGTTAGGGGTTCGACTCCTCTCGGGCGCGCCAAACTCCTCAAACAAGAGAGACACGCGCTTTTTTACCTGCTCGGGACGCAAAGAGGGCTCACCATAGCGTTTGGAGGCGGGCGCGCGGGGTGAACGCCGTCCGATGTCGTCACTCACGGAGGGGCTGGTGGAGACGCGGGCAGCGGTGGCTCATAAGGCCGGAGAGAAATTGACGATCGAGACGGTGCAGCTCGACGGTCCCAAAGACGGCGAGGTGCTGATCGAGATCAAGGCGACCGGGATCTGCCATACCGATGCATTCACCTTATCGGGCGCCGATCCCGAGGGCCTGTTTCCGGCGATCCTCGGCCATGAAGGGGCCGGCGTCGTCGTCGATGTCGGCGGCGGCGTAGCCAGCCTTGCCAAAGGCGATCACGTGATCCCGCTCTACACACCGGAGTGCCGCCAGTGCGAGTATTGCCTCTCCGGCAAGACCAATCTCTGCGTCGCGATCCGCGCGACGCAAGGCCGCGGCGTCATGCCCGACGGCACGAGCCGTTTCTCGCTGAGCGGCACCCCGCTCTACCACTACATGGGCACCTCGACCTTTTCGAACTTCACCGTGCTACCCGAGATCGCGGTCGCGAAAATCCGAGAAGACGCGCCCTTTGACAAGGTCTGCTATATCGGCTGTGGGGTCACCACCGGGATCGGCGCTGTGATCAACACGGCCAAGGTCGAGCCCGGCGCCAAGACCGTCGTCTTCGGTCTCGGCGGCATCGGGCTGAACGTCATTCAGGGCTGCCGCATCGCCGGCGCCGACATGATCGTCGGCGTCGACGTCAACTCGCGCCGCCGCGCCCTCGCCGAAAAATTCGGCATGACCCATTTTGTCGACCCGACCGAGGTCGGCGGCGACCTCGTCCCCCATCTCGTCGATCTGACCAAGGGCGGCGCCGATTACAGCTTTGAATGCATCGGCAATGTCCAAACCATGCGCCAGGCGCTCGAATGCTGCCATCGCGGCTGGGGGACGAGCGTCATCATAGGCGTCGCCGGCGCCGGCCAGGAGATCAGCACTCGGCCGTTTCAGCTGGTTACCGGCCGCGTGTGGAAGGGCACCGCGTTCGGCGGCGCCAAGGGACGCACCGACGTGCCGAAAATCGTCGACTGGTACATGAACGGCAAGATCAACATCGACGACCTGATCACCCACAAGCTCGCTCTCGACGACGTCAACACCGGCTTTGAGATGATGCATGCCGGCCAATCGATCCGCAGCGTCGTCGTTTACTGATGCAGTCAAGGTAAATTCGGCGCTCTCCAACGAATGGGGTGCGGCGGCCGAGTGCGCGCCTCTTCGCCGTACATCTCCCCGCTGGTCCGGACGCATCGAACGTGATCGACGAATCCGTTTTCCCTATTCGTCGCAGCGGCTCGACCGGGCACCGCGCGCACGCATGGCTTGCCCGGGTTTCGGCAGCCCTTGCGGCGGTTTTGCTCGGCGCCGGATCGGCCTCGGCCGACTCCATTGAAACAAGGCTGCAGCTGTGCGCTTCATGCCACGGTCGAAACGGGCTGCCATCCGATCGCACCGTGCCGATCATCTGGGGCCAGCAAACCGCCTATCTAAGGAAGCAGCTGAACGACTACCAGGACGGCGATCGCGACAGTCAAATCATGTCATCAATTGCCGAAAGCCTGAGCGTCGGCGAAATCTCGCAGATCGTGACCCACTTCGGCGATGCGAAGTGGCCCGAGCAGTCAAATTTGCTGCAGCCGGCGGCTCCAGCCGCGCTCGCCACGTGCAAAGTCTGCCACAATGCGAGTTTGACTGGCGGGGCGAGTGCGGCGGGTGTGGCACCCCGCCTGGCCGGTCAGGATTCACCTTACCTGAACGACACGATGACCAAATACGCAGACGGAGAGCGCGCCAACAGCAGTGTGATGTCGGAGCTGATGAAAGACTTATCGCCGGCGGATCGAAAGGCAATCGCCGACTATCTGGCAGCGATGCGCTGACCGCGGCGCCAAGGGCAAGAGACTAAGCAGGCAATCAGGGAGGACTTAACGATGAAAACGCAACCGACTGTCGGAAAGGTACCCACGATCAAATACTTCGCCGTCACAGCGGCATCAATGCTGGTGCTGATCGCCACCTCGACATTCGCATCGGCGCAAGGCGTTCGTACGGGCAGCAGCGCCTACGGCGACTGGCGAACAGATGCGCCGGGCGTCATGCGCAAGATCACCCCGGCCGACCTGCCGGCCCCGCTGACCTCACCGTCGACCGCCAACCGCTCGAAGGTCATCGCGAAACCGGCCGCCGCCGAACTCAAGACCATGCCCGGCTTTACCCTAACGGCTTTTGTCACGGGGATGACCGGTGCGCGCGTGCTGCGGCTGGCCCCCAATGGGGATATTTTCCTTGCGCTCAGTCGGCCAGAGGGAAAGATCATGATCATCCGCGCCGGGGCGGACATGAGCAACCCCAAGGTCGAAACCTTCGCAACCGGCTTGCGCGACGCGTACGGGATCGCCTTCTATCCGCCGGGTCCCTCACCGCAATGGGTCTATGTCGGGGAGTACGGAAAGGTTGTGCGCTTCCCCTATAAGAATGGCGACCTGACGGCTCCCGGTGCTCCCGAAACGGTCGTCTCCGATCTCGCTACCGGCGGCAACCATTGGACCCGCGATGTTGCCTTTTCGCCCGACGGCAAAACCATGTACGTCGCGGTCGGTTCGGCGAGCAACGTTGCCGAGCAGATGGGTCCGCGGCCCGCCGATTTTGCGGCGTTCGAAAAGAGTCATTCCTTTGGTTCGGCATGGGACCGCGAAGAGTGGCGCGCCAACGTCCTGACCTACGATCCCGACGGCAAAAACAAAAAAATCTTTGCGTCGGGCATCCGCAATTGTTCGGGGCTGGCCGTACAGCCCGGCACCGGAACCGTCTATTGCGCCACAAACGAGCGCGATCTGTTGGGCGACAATCTTCCGCCCGATTATATCACCGGCGTCAAGGAGGGGATGTTCTACGGCTGGCCTTGGTACTATATCGGCAACCATGAGGACACGCGCCCCGGCGGCGGGACGCGGCCGGATCTCGCGGACAAGGTCGCCATCCCCGACGTTCTGATCCAACCCCATTCGGCGCCGCTCGGCATCGTCTTCAACCCAGGAGGACAATTCCCTCCCGATTGGAAGGGCGATGCCTTTGTCGCGCTGCACGGCTCGTGGAACCGCGCCTTGCGCACCGGGTACAAGATCATTCGACTGCCGTTCAAGGATGGCAAGCCGACCGGCGAGTATCAGGATTTCGTTGTCGGGTTTGTCGCCGACAACCAAGACGTTTGGGGCCGGCCCGTCGATGTCGTCTTTGCAAAGGACGGCTCGCTGCTGTTCAGCGACGACGGCAACGGCGTCGTCTACCGCGTCGTCTACAAAGGAGAGTGAATGCATGCTGATGCTCAGTGTCCGGGCGGCGTTATCCGGCGGCGGCATCCAGCTCCGGTTGCCGCGCCGACGGGCTCGGCCGGCGGTTTCACCCGTGGCCGGCGTAGCTTCTCGTCAGTCGGTTGCCACTCGGATGTGGCGCCGAGCCGGGCGCGCAAGGCGGGGCGTTTCGCTTGCTTCCTCGTCGAGGGCCTTGCGCCAGGCGGGCACATCTCGACAACCTGCTCGAGGGCATGACCCCGATGGAATTCATTCTTCGCTTCACCGGACCCCTGCCGGCTGTCGGTCCAGTCAAGCTATAGAGCGTCGTCGTCGCTCCGATATAAGGCTGCCCCGGCGTGTAATGACGGTAGAAATCGTCCTTGTTGCCGGTTCCCGGCTGGCCTCGGCGCGCTGTTGCGCGACCCCGCCGCGATCCACACGCTGCTGCTCGGCGAATGGGAGGGGGCCTCATCGCCGCGCGGCGACCGCCGTCTCCGCCACGCGTTCGAGGCTGGCGAGGCTGCGGCCGCGGGTTTCGGGCAACAGCAGCAGCATCACGATCATCAGTAACGAGGCGGCGGTGGAGAAGATCGCGATCGACGCGCCGAGCGGGATCGCCTGCGCGGTAAAACCGATCATCGTCGGAAAAAACGAGCCAATCGCCCGCCCGGCATTGTAGCAGAAGCCCTGGCCGGTGCCGCGCGCCTCGGTCGGGTAGAGCTCGGTCATGAACGGACCCATCGGCGAAAACTTCATCAGGATCGCGGCGCTGAGCGGAATGCCGAGAAACAGCAACCCGACATCCCCGACCGGCACGAACATATAGACGAGCACCATGATCGCCGTGGCGATCGCCGACAGCATAAAGGTCCATTTGCGGCCGATCGCGTCGCTCAAATAGGCGCCGAGCAGAAAGCCGATCAGCGCGCCCACCATCTGCACCGCGACATAGAGGCCGGCATGCGAGGCGGACAGGTGGCGCACGGTGCGCAGATAGGTCGTCATCCAGAACTGCACCGCCCAGACGCCGCCCTGCGCGCCGGTCACCATCAAGGAGACTTTGATCGTGATCCACAGATACGGACCGCGAAACGCCGATATCCGCGCCGGGCTCGTCGCGGCACGCTCGCTCCGGCGCTGTTGAAACGCCGCCGATTCGGCGACATTTCGCCGGATCCAGAGCACCAGCAGCGCCGGGATGATCCCGACGAAGAACAGTGCTCGCCACGCGACAACCTCCGGCAGCACCGCGTATAGGCCGGAATAGACGAGCGCCGCGACACCCGGTCCGACCGCGGCACCGGTCTGCACAAAGCCGACGCCGCGGCCCCGGTATTTGTCGCGGATAACCTCGCCCATCAGCACCGCGCCCGCCGCCCATTCGCCGCCGAAGCCAAAGCCGTGCAGCGCGCGCAAAACGAACAGCTGCTCGAAATTCTGGGCAAAGCCGCACAGAAAGGTGAAGACCGAGTACCACAGGATCGCGAATTGCAGGACGCGGACCCGACCAAAACGATCGGCGAACGCACCCGCCATCCAGCCGCCAAAGGACGACGTCAGCAATGTTACCGTGACGATCGTCGCGGCCTTGCCCGGCGACATTGCCCACAGCGCAATCAAGGTCGGGACGACGTAGCTGTAGAGCTGCCCGTCGAAGCCGTCCAACGTCCAGCCGCCCCAGCAGGCGAGCATCGTCTGCTTTTCGCGGGCGTTCAGATCGCGCAGCCAGGCCAGCATCGCGCTCCTCCGTTGCTTATTTATTGCAGCCGGCAGCGACGCGGCGCCCAGTTACGGCCGCCGTTCGGATCGGAAGAGAGCCAGCTTCGCGTGGTCGCGGCCTTTGCCGTTAGCCGACCGGGAGCTTGCGCAGAAAGCCGGTGCGCTGCACTGCCCCCGCCGCCATGAAGGCAGCGTCCTGGCCGGACAGGACGAAGCGCGCCCCCATTTCGATATAACGCGGCATGATCGTCTCGTTATAGACGCCGGCCATCCCCGGGAACTTGCCGTGCTTCTTCGCCCCGGCGATCATCTTGCGATAGGCGTCGGCGACCCGCTCGTGACCGAAATCGCCGTGGATGCCCATCTCGGCGCACAGATCGTTGGTGCCGATCAGCAGCACGTCGACCCCCGGCACCGCGGCGATCTCCGCGGCATTGGCGATCGCGGTCGGCGTCTCCAGCATGACGATCGTCAGGTTCGCGGCGTTGAGCGCCGAGGCCATCTCGCTGCTCGATGCCGAGCGCAGCCCGTAATGCGGGCCATAGCCGCCCATCGAGCGATGCCCGACCGGCGGGTATTTCAGCCGGTCGACGACCTCCGCCGCCTCGGCCGCGCTGTCGACATGCGGCATGACGATGCCGAGAGCGCCGTTGTCGAGCGCGCGCGTCGCGATCGCGTATTCGCCGTTCGGCACCCGGGCGATCG
>DATMKU010000214.1:0-6436 GCA_035570935.1 Allostellaceae bacterium | reverse complement strand
GCCGTCGGTAAAGCGGGTCAACCGAAACGGCGCGGGATCGACCAGGGTCGGGTCGCCCGCCGCCATGTCGGCGATCAGCTTTCCGGCGCCGGGGCCGATGCCAAAGCCGTGTCCCGAAAAGCCGGTCGCGATAAAAAATCCGGGCAGGCTGTCGACCGGCGAGATCACCGGGATCGCGTCCGGCATCACGTCGATCATACCGCCCCAACGCTCGGCTATGGCCATGTTTTGGAACAGCGGAAAGGCTTCCGCGACCGCGGTCCGCGCGCGATCGAGAACATAGGGGTCGGGCTCGGGATCGAGTGTGCGCACCGCTTCAAACGGCGTCGCTTCGTCCAAACCCCAGCGCCGCTTCATCTGCCACTCCTCGACAAAGCGGCGGCCAACCCGAAAGCGCAGTTTTTTCCAATGCAGCCGCGCCGCCGGCAGGTAGGGGAAGAACAGCCGGAAATTGTCGGGGATGAGGTCGATCGTGCGCACCCCCAATGTCGACACGGTATAGCCGCCGGCCATCCGCTTGCGGATTCCAAACAGGCCGCCCGAAGCCGAGATTTCCGGGCCGCCAGACAGCGGCTCGGTGCGCATGACCGAGGCCAGCACCTTTAGTTGCAGCAAATCGATGCCGAGATTGCCGCAGAACAGGCGCGACCACGCACCGCCGGCGAGCACGAGACTGGCGCAGGCGATCCGCCCTTTCTCGGTGACCACCGCCGCGACCCGCCCGCCCGCGGTTTCGATGCCGCGCACCGCGCATCGGGTCAGGATTGCGGCGCCCTTGCGCCGCGCCGCTTCGGCGATCGCGGGTGCCGCCCGCTGCGGCTCGGCCTTGCCGTCGCTCGCGGTGTAAAGCCCGCCGGCCCAATTGCCGGTCAGCCCCGGCATCAGCTCGGCCGCCTCGGCGCGGGTCAACAGGCGCGTGTCGAGCTGGTATTGCCGCGTGTGATCGAGCCAGGATTCGAGCTGGCCCAGCTCGGCCGCGGTCTCGGCGAGGTACATGATGCCGGGCTGGCGAAAGCCGGTTTCGGCCTCGACCCGCTGGTTCATCCCCTGCCACAGCCGCAAGCTTTCGATGATCAGCGGCAATTCGCGGGGGTCGCGGCCCATCTTGCGGCACCAGCCCCAATTGCGGCTCGATTGCTCGCCGGCGATGTGACCCTTCTCGCACAGAACGACCGAGACGCCCTTTTCGGCCAGGAACAGCGCAGCGCTCGTGCCAATGATGCCGCCGCCGATGATCACGACGTCGGCGCGTGCCGGCAGCGCCTCGTCGGAATGGACGGGATCGATGCGCGGCGCCATCGGCTTACACCATCGTCGCCCCCGCGCAAGCGGGGGTCCAGGGCGGCCGTCTGTCGCTTGTCCTGGGTTCCCGCTTTCGCGGGAAGGTCGAAAACGGAAGCTGCATCAATCGATCGCGGCGTGGACGAGGTTGGCGACCCGGTCGAGCCGCGCCGAGTGAAACGGGTCGGGCTGGACGAAATTGGTGATGTAGGTGAACGACACCCCGCTTGTCGGGTCCGCCCAGGAATACGACGTCCCGGCGCCGCCATGGCCAAAGGTCTGGGGGGTCGCGATCGTGCCGAGCCCGCGGATGCGGTCGCTGTCGCCACGGACATGCGGCCCCAGTCCGCGATGCATCGGGATGCCGCCCATCGCGTCGTCGCCGCGCTCGCCCGTATGGCTGCGGGTGACATAGCTGACGAGCCGCGGCGACAGCAGCCGCACCTCGCCGAGCCGGCCGTCGCCGAGCAGCATCTGGTAGAACGCCGCCATGCCGCGCGCCGTCGCATAGCCGCCGCCGCTCGGCATGCCTGCCGCCTTGAACTCGGCTGAATTGTCGCGCGGCTCGGCCGCGTAGGTATCAGCGCAGCGACCCTGCTCGGCCGCCGGCACGCCGACAAAGATATCATCGGCCAAACCCAACGGCGCCAACACCCGTTCGCGGATGGCGTCGCGGTAATCCTGGCCGGTCACTGCCTCGATCACCATCGCCTGGGTCAGATGGGCGGCGCGTGGGTGGTACTGCAGCCGCGTCCCCGGCGTCCAGTCGAGCGAGAAGTCGCAGACCTCGGCCCGCATCCGGGCATGGTCGGTCCAGGTCTCGCGGCTGACGTCGCCGGAGGGAAACCCGCCCTGGTGCGTCATCACCTGATGCAGGGTGATCTCGCTCTTGCCGCGCTGGGCGAATTCCGGCAGGTGGTCGGCGACCCGGTCCATAAAGGAGAGCTTACCCTCCTCGATCAAGGTCCACACCGCCGCACTGGTCAGCACCTTGGTCTGGCTGAACAGCAGAAACAGCGTCTCGCCTGTCGCCGCCTCGCGCGCCGGCTCGGTCCGCGCGTCGCCATAGCTGCGGAACAGCGCCAGTTGCCCGTGCCGGGCCAAGGCGATCTGCGCGCCCGGATAGCGGCCCTCCTCGATATGCTGGCGGATCAGCCGGTCGAGATGTTGCAGCGGCTTGGCGGCAAAGCCGAGCTTGGCGGGATCGGCTTCGGTCAGCGGATAGGCGTCGGACATAACGGTCTCCTGGCGAGCGTTCGGGTCGCGATGCTACATGACTGCCGCGGCTTGCGGGAGGGAAATGCAACCGCGGGGCTCACCCGCCGCGCTTGTTAGCCCCACCCAAACGGCGCATTCTCGACACCCATGATCAGCTGAACCCAGTTCACCTCCCCAGGAGAGCTCGATGCGCGAAGCCGTCATCGTCGCGACCGCCCGCACGCCGATCGGGCGGGCCTATCGCGGCGCGTTCAACGACACCCAGGCGCAGGCGCTGGCCGGCCACGTCGTCGGCGAGGCGGTGCGGCGCGCCGGCATCGACCCGGCCGAGGTCGAGGACGTGGTGCTGGGTGCGGCGTTGCAGCAGGGCTCGACCGGCTACAACATCGCTCGCCAGGCGGCGGTCCGCGCCGGCCTGCCAGTTACGGTTCCCGGCATGTCGATCGATCGTCAATGCGCCTCGGGGCTGATGGCGATCGCGACCGCGGCTAAGGAGATCGTCCATGACGGGCTGACGATCGCGATCGGCGGCGGCGTCGAGTCGATTTCGCTGGTGCAGAACGACAAGCGCAACGAATACCGCGCCCAGGACCCGTGGCTGGTCGAACAGCGCCCCGACCTTTACATGACGATGATCGAGACCGCCGAGATCGTCGCCGAGCGCTATCAGGTAACGCGCGAGGCGCAGGACGAATACGCGCTATCCTCGCAACAGCGCACCGTGGCGGCGCAAGCGGCGGGGCGGCTCGATCGGGAGATGGCACCGTTGCCGTCGTCGATGCGGGTCGACAACCGCGAGACCGGTGAGACCTCCTCTCTTCCGGTGACGCTCGACAGGGACGAAGGCAACCGGCCCTCGACCACGCTTGCCGGGCTGGCGGCGCTGAAACCGGTGTTTCGCGACGGGCAGCGGGTGAAAGAAGGACGGTTCATCACCGCCGGCAACGCCTCGCAGCTGTCCGACGGCGCCTCGGCATCGCTGTTGATGGAGGCAAAGGAAGCCGAGCGCCGCGGGTTGCCGCCGCTTGGCGTCTATCGCGGCATGGCCGTCGCCGGCTGCGCTCCGGACGAGATGGGGATCGGCCCGGTCTTTGCCGTGCCCAAGCTACTCGAGCAGCACGGGCTGCGCGTCGACGACATCGGCTTGTGGGAATTGAACGAGGCGTTCGCGGTCCAGGCGCTCTATTGCCGCAACCGGCTCGGCATCGACCCCGAGCGCTACAATGTCGACGGCGGTGCCATCTCGATCGGCCATCCCTATGGCATGTCGGGAGCACGCATGGTCGGCCACGCGCTGATCGAAGGAAAGCGGCGCGGCGTGCGCCATGTCGTCGTGACAATGTGCGTCGGCGGCGGCATGGGGGCGGCCGGGCTGTTCGAGGTGCTTTAGGGTCTTTCCGAAACCCGGCAGGGCCGCTCGAACCTGTATGTTCACGATCGGAGCAGTGGAATGAGCGTCGAGGTTAAGACCGCGATTATCGAGCATCTCGGCCGCCAGCATCAGGCGATGGTGGCGCTGCTCGCGGAACTCGTGAACATCGAATCCGGCAGTTACAACAAAGGCGGCGTCGATGCCGTCGAAGACCGGCTGCGGACTTGGCTCGAAGCCGCCGGCATTCCCTGCGAGTTGTTTCCGAACGAGCGCTATGGCGGCTGCATGGCGGCGCGGCTGCCCGGTGCCGGCGGCGGCAACCGGCCGGTCGTGCTGATGGGCCATTGCGATACGGTTTTTCCCGACGGCACAGTCGCGCGGCGGCCGTTCCGCCTCGACGGCAACCGGGCATCGGGCCCGGGTGTCGCCGACATGAAGGCGGGTCTGGTGATGAACACGTTTGTCCTCGACGCGCTCAAGCGGTTCGGCGCGCCGGGCCCGGTGACCGGGCTTTACACCGCCGACGAGGAGATCGCCTCGCCATCGTCGCGGCCGGTCATCGAGGCCGAGGCGAAGGGGGCGCGCGCGGTGTTCAACGCCGAGCCGGGGCGCCCCTCCGGCAACCTCGTCTCGCGGCGCAAGGGCGCGGCCTTTCTCGAATTGGAGGTGACCGGCCGTGCGGCTCATTCGGGGGCGGCGCATGCCGATGGTGTCAGCGCCATCGAGGCGATGGCGCGCAAGATCCAACGATTGCACAAATTGACCGACTACGATCTCGGCACGACGGTCAATGTCGGGCTGATGCAGGGCGGCCAGTCGGTCAACACCGTGGCGCCGCGCGCCACCGCCGCGATCGACGTGCGCTTCCCGACCTTGAACATCATGGAAAAGATCCTCGGCGAGGTGCGCGAGATCCTGAATTACAGCGAATTGCCGGGGAGCGAGAGCCGCATCCTGCGCGAAGGCAATTTCCTGCCGTTGGAGCAGGACCAGGCGAGCCGCGAATTGCTCGATCTCTACGCCCGCTCGGCCGCCGGGCTCGGCATGCCGGGGGTCGGCGGCGAAGCGACCGGCGGCTCGGCCGACAGCGGTTTTACCGCCGCCCTCGGCACACCGACCTTGTGCGGCACCGGCCCGGTCGGCGGCAACGCCCACACCGACGAGGAATGGTGCCGCGTCGACACGCTCGTCCCCCGCGCCCAGGCCCTGGCGCTGACGATCCTTGAGATCGCTGCCGGCTGATCGGGGAAGTGCAGTGGGTGCAAAACTTCGCTCCACCGCTCAAAACTGCACCACGAAATATGGGGTTCGGAGCCCGGGCTCGTTAATCGCTTTCCGTTTAGCGCTTGGCGTTATCTCATGACAGAGTGATCAAGTCATGGGCCAACCGGTCCACTCAGAGGTTTGCCGAAGAGGGGAAGGGCCGGGTCTCTGCGCTCAACGAAGCGCTCGTGCGGTGACGGCTGCGGTTGCTGGACGAGGCGGAACGCCTCGAAGATCTGACCGGGTTGAAATCCGTAGGCCTCCATCGGCTCCAGGGCCCGCGCAGAGGCCAGTGGGCGATCTCGGCCGGCGGGCCATGGTGGATCACCTTCGAGTTCCGGGAGGGACACGCCTGGAACGTGGAGATCGTGGATTATCACTGACAAGGATCGCACGATGGCAATCGCTCGCAGCCGGCCCCTAGCCGGACCGGTTCCCCACCCCGGCGAGGTGCTGAAGGACGAGCTTAACGCGCGTGGCCTTACCGCCCATGCGCTGGCAATAGCACTTCGCCTGCCGGCATCGCGAATCAGCCAGATCGTTCGCGGCGAGCGCGGGGTCACGCCGGAGACGGCGCTGCGCCTCGCTCGTTATTTCGGCGGCTCGGCCGCGATCTGGCTGCGCTTGCAGGTGTCCTATGATCTTGCCCGCGCCGAGACCGAGCTCGCCGCAAAGATCGCCGCCGAGATCACCCCGGCTGCCGCCTGACCGGGGCAAACGATCCCGGCACCTTACCGTCGCCCCGCGAAAGGGGTCGAGTGCCGACCGTACGCGCTTGTTCTAGGTTCCCGCTTTCGCGGGAATGACCGGCAACTCTCTAATCTTTCGCAATTCTTTCCGAATCGGGCACCGACTGGTACACTTCTGACGGCTGGCACCCACAAACTCTACCTCCTTCGTCATGCCCGCGAAAGCGGGTATCCACGGCCGGCAGTGCGAGTACTTGCCCCTGGACCCCCACTTCGCGGGAATGACGGATTGAGAGGCGGCGGGAGTCATTTGTCAGTTCGTACCAGTTAAAAATTGTTCGGATAGCAGGCGGAGGCGGTCAGGGTGATGCCGCCGGTGCTGAGCTCGATCAGCTGCGGCACGACGCTGTTGAAGGTGCTGGTCAAGGTCACTTGGGAAAACCCGCTGGTGCCGCCGCAGCTCGCGGCATTATTCAGCGCGACCCCCGAACTCGGAACCGACAGCCCCCAGCCTTTTGCGACGTTCTGGACATAGGTCGTCGCGCTCGACGAGCTGTAGCTGCCGCTCGACGCGCACGAGCCGTTCGGCTTTGTGCCTTGCGCGATCGCCATG
>DATMKU010000213.1:0-2514 GCA_035570935.1 Allostellaceae bacterium | reverse complement strand
ACCGGTACGTGGGTCGCCTTGTAGACGAGAATGTCCGCCGCCATCAGCACCGGGTAGGCATAAAGACCGAGGCCGGCCATATCGCGATGCTTCCCGGCCTTTTCCTTGAATTGTGTCATCCGGTTGAGCCATCCGAGCGGGGTCAGGCAACCAAGCAGCCAGGCCAGCTCGGTGTGAGCGGAGACCATGCTCTGGTTGAAGATCGTGCACCGTTCCGGGTCGATCCCGGCAGCGATGTAGGCAGCCGTCACCTCGCGCGTCGAAGCGCGCAGCTCGGCGGGATCCTGCGGCTGAGTGAGCGCGTGCAGGTCGACGATGCAGAAAATGCACTCGAAGTCGTGCTGCAACTCGACCCAGTTGCGAATGGCTCCGAGATAATTGCCGAGATGCAGATTGCCGGTAGGCTGGATGCCGGAAAAAATACGGTTCATTTGATCTCATCTATCGAGGGTGGCGGCGCCTGTTATCGCCGCCGCGCGGCGCCGGTCAAGCCGGTTGCCGGCGCAGCCGCCCCAGGAGGGCGCGCCAATCGGCGACCCCGAAGGCGAGCGCCAGAAGCGCGAAAGCGGCCAGACCCGCAGCAACCAGAGCCGTGAGCGCGCCCACGCGAACCAGAGACGGCCCGGCCAATGCCGGACCGAGGACGATCCGCAGCAGCGCCAGCACGACCCCCATGCCGAGAGCGGCAATGCCGATACGCGGCACGTTGCGCCGGGCGCGGCTGTCGAACCGGAAATAGCCGCCCCGGAGCAATAACGTGAGCAGTGTCAGCGCATTGAGCCAGCCGGCAACCGTCGTCGCCAGGGCGATCCCGACATGCGCTAGAAACTGCATGAGGATGAGGGTCAGACCCAGATTGGCGGCCATCGCGGCGATCGCCACCTTTACCGGCGTGGCGGTATCGTGGCGCGCGAAGAAGGCGGGCGCCAACACCTTGACGAGGACGAAGGCCGGGAGGCCTGCGGCGTAGGCGGCGAGGGCGGCGGCGGTGGCTGCCGTATCAGCCGGGCCGAAGGCGCCGCGTTGAAAGAGCACCGCCAGTATCGGCGTGGCCAGTAGGGCTAGCGCCACCGCCGCCGGCAACGTGAGCAGCAGCGCCAGCTCGATCCCGCGGTTCTGGGTGTCAACGGCGTCGCCGGCGTGCCCGAGCCTGACTTGGCGCGACAATGACGGGAGGATCGCGGTGCCCACCGCGATGCCTACGACGCCGAGCGGCAACTGGTTCAGCCGGTCGGCATAGTAGAGATACGAGACCGAGCCGCCCGGCAACAGCGAGGCGAGGGCGGTAGAGATCAAGAGGTTGAGCTGTGTGACCCCGGCGCCAATCGTTCCTGGCGCCATCACCGCGAGGGTGCGCCTCACTCCCGCCGTCAGCCGCGGCATCGGCAAACGCAGCGCCAGTCCGGCCCGCGCGCAGGACGACAGCAGCCAAAGGAACTGCGCGAGCCCCGCTCCGGTGACTGCCCAGGCCAAGGCGCGGCCGTCATGCCGGCCGTGGCGGTCCATCATTAGGAGCGCGGCGATCAGGAAGAGATTGAGCAGGACCGGCGTCGCGGCGGCGGCGGCGAAGCGGTCGACCGAGTTCAGCACGCCCCCCTGCAGCGCCACCAGCGCGATGAACAGCAGATACGGAAAGGTTATCCGGGCGAGATCGACGGCGAGACCGAACTTGGCCGGATCCTCACCGAACCCGGGCGCGATCACGGACATCACCGTTGGCATGAAGATCTCGCCCAGCAAAACAAAGCCGAGCAGCGCTGCCAGCAGCACGGCGAGCGCGTCCTCGGCGAAGACCCGAGCCGCCTCCTTGCCCTGCTCGGCCGCGGTCCCGGCAAAAAGCGGGACAAAGGCGGCGCTGAAGGCGCCCTCGGCGAATAGGCTGCGGAACAGGTTGGGCAGACGCTGCGCTACAAAGAAGGCGTCCGCCACCGGCCCGGCGCCGAGAATGGCTGCCGTCAAAACGTCGCGGATAAACCCGAAAACGCGGCTCAACAGGGTGCAGGAGCCGATCGTCGCGACGGAGCGCAGCAAGGCCATAGCGGCGAGTTTTCGTAGGCCTGCTGCCCCTCACTCTCCCGCTGACGCGGGCCCTTTCCTCTCCCCGCCTTGCCCCCGCGCTTCCCTCCCGCGCTCGCGGGGGAGGGTCAGGGAGGGGGCGGGGAGAGGGCTGGGGTGAGGGGGTGCTTCCAGCGTCACGGGACTTCCGTGCGGGGTGCGCCGGTAGGCCTCTGTCCACTCCACCTTTCGCGCATGCATTGAGGATGGGGCGACTAATCTTTTTGCGGCGACGAGGCGTTCGAGCGCGGCAAGCCAATGGTGGTAATAGCGGGAACCGTCATCGGGTTCGCCCCGGCGACTCGCGGCGGCGAGCTCCTCGGCGAGCGCGACGGACCATTCGCTCCAGGAGAACAAGCCGGCTTCTGATAGTTTGACGGCGAGCGCAAAAGCGTGGGCTTCCCACGGTTCGGCAAACACCGGCTCCGCATTGGGCATCGGTTTACGCGGGTTCGAGAT
>DATMKU010000212.1:0-6744 GCA_035570935.1 Allostellaceae bacterium | reverse complement strand
TCGCGACGAGACGGGTGCCGTCAAGGCTTTCGTCAACCGTTGCGCCCATCGCGGGGCGGTCGTGCGGCGCGAGCTCTGCGGCAACGCCGCCAATCACATCTGCCTCTATCTTCAGTGGTGCTACGGGCTCGACGGCGCGCTGATGGCCATCCCGTTTCGCCGCGGCATCCGGGGCAAAGGCGGGCTCGACCCGAGCTTCGAGATGTCGCGCCATGGACTGCACCCGCTGAGGGTCGCCATCGTCAACGGCGTGGTGTTCGGCACACTGGCCGAAGATGCCGAGCCGCTCGAAGACTATCTCGGCCCGCCGATCCTGGCGCAATTGCGCCGCCTCTTCGACCGGCCGGTCCGAGTGCTCGGCTACAATCGCCAGCGGGTGCGCGGCAACTGGAAGCTCTACGCCGAGAACACGCGCGACAACTACCACGCCAGCCTGTTGCACGAGTTCCTCGTCACCTTCGGGCTCGACCGGTCGACGCAGACCGGCGGGGTCAAGATGGACGCGCGGCACCGTCACAACATCACCTGGGCGGAGGCCGACAGCGACACGGACGAGTTCGCCCACGCTGCTTACGCCGGCGCCGGGGTGCGCAACGACTTCCTGTCGCTGAAGGAGCCGTCGCTCGTCACCTTCCGTCCTGAGCGCGACGACAAGCTCAATCTCGTGGTCACCTCGGTTTTCCCGTCCGCGGTCTTTGTGCAGATCAGCAACAGCCTGGCGGTGCGCCAGATCCGCCCGCGCGGCGTCGACGAGGTCGAGGTGTTCCAGACGATGCTCGGCTACGAGGACGATCCGCCCGAGATGACCCTGCACCGGTTGCGTCAAACCAATCTTGTCGGTCCCGCCGGCCTCGTCTCGATGGAGGACGGCGAGGCGATCGAGATCGTCCACCGCGCTTCCAGACCCGACCCCGACCGCAACACAGTCATCGAACTGGGCGGCGGCGGGGTGATTTCCGACCGCGATTACCGGGTGACCGACGTGCCGTTGCGCGGCTTCTGGTCGTATTACGCCGAGCTGTTGAGCATCGAGCCGCCGGGTGCGGTGCGATGAACGCCGACCGCTTTGCGATCCACGATCTTCTCGCCGAATACGGCGCGTTGCTCGACATGGCGCAATACAACGAATGGCTCGGCCTCTTCGCCGCCGAGTGCCGGTACAACGTCGTGCCGCGCGAAAATTTTGAGCAGGGCCTGCCGGTCGGGCTGATCTTTTGCGACAGCCGCGCGATGCTCGAAGACCGCGTCATGGCGTTGCGCGAGGCCAACAAATACAACATCCACAACGACCGCCATGTGATCGGCGTGCCGCGGCTGCTGGGCGCCGACGGGCTCGCGGTCGAGGCGCCGTTCGCAATTTACCAGACCGACCAGGAGGGTGCCACGCACCTGTTCGCGACCGGCCTCTACCGCGACCGCCTGGAGCGCGGAGCCGGCGGCCTCAAAATCCGTGACAAGCTCGTCCTGCTCGACACCTTCGCGGTGCCGACCCTGCTCGCGACCCCGCTGTAAAAGCAACGAAGTTGTCCAGCGCGGGGACCTTTGCGGCATCGACCCTGCCCCTGTCGAGCCACTGCAATTCGTCGAATTGTCGTCCCGGCGAACAAGGCTGTAATCCAATACCGGCGAAATTGAAATTCGGGTGATCGCTAGGTCCTTGGGGTCGCCCGTCCAGTTCTCGGTGAGTAAACCCCGCGCCACGCTATACGGTGGAACTAGATGGTACGAACCTGACAAAACTCCCGCCCCCTCTCAATCCGTCACCCCCGCGAAAGCGGGGGTCCAGGGGCAAGTACTCGCACTGCCGGCCCTGGATACCCGCTTTCGCGGGCATGACGCAGGAGGTAAAGTTTGTGGGTGTGAAGCGTCAGAAGTGTACGACTAGCTTGCTTATGCGCGACGGGTTATTGCGCGCGGTCGGGCGCGGGCTGTGTTTGCCGCGGGGCCGGTTGGGATTTGTCGATGATCCGGTAGCTGGTCAGCCCTAGGCCCTTGGCCACGGCACTCGCCTTCTTTTTGGCTTCCTCTTTGGTTCGCACCAGCAAGATCATCGGCGGGCCGGCGATCTTGCCGTCGGCATCGCGCTCGGAAATCGTGGCGACGAGGCCGTCGCGGGATTCTTCCAGTTTTAGTCGAACGAACATGATGCCTTTCTCCCGCCGCCCGTTCCACGGCCGCCGCCGGCCGCGCGGATTATCGGCGATCCAATTGGGTCTCGCGGGCCATCCGCTCATGCCCGTCGGCGGTGTTCTTGAGCCGATACTGCGGCGTGCTTCCCTCGAGCGGGAGCAGGCGGAGGATCGTGTAGCGGCCCCGGCTCGCCCGGTCGACGCCTGGATCGGGGAAGAATTCGACGGCCTGGCCGACGCGGAATTTATGCTCTGACATCGCCAGCTCCCAACAAAAACGGTGCGGGCGCCGCACCCGGCGCCGCCCGCACCAATGTAGGCGTTACGCGGCTTGGAGGTCGACCGCCGAGGTTTTGCCCTGCTGGCCGCGTTCGAGCTGATAGCTGATCCGCTGGCCTTCGACGAGATGGCCCAGCCCCGAACGCTCGACGGCGGAGATATGGACGAACACGTCCTTCGAGCCGTCTTCGGGCTGGATGAATCCATAGCCCTTTTGCGAATTAAACCACTTCACGGTACCGATAGTCATAGAGCTTCCTTAAGAAAAATCCTGCCCCGGCGCCCTCGCCGGCACAGATCACATTTCAATTTCGGGAAGCGCTGTTCGGTTTGCCCGCGAGCACACCGCGTAGAGCCGTGCCCTGGTCGAAACACGATATTGGTTAAATGGGGTTGTGAGGGTAGATGTTCAAACGATTATCTTCTCGACCGCACAAGCTTCGCCGCCGGTGTGACGCTGAGGCTGCGGGGATTATGGCCCGCCCGCGCTACAGCACGAGGGTCAGGAGATGGCGGCCGAGCACCAGGCTCGCCGCGAGTGCGATGACCATCAGCATGACAAAATTGCGCTTACCCGGCCGATAGGGGCGCCGGTCGAGGACAACCGCAATGGCGAGTACCAGCAGGCATAAGCCGAGTGCTGTGCTGGTCTCGGTCAGGCCCATTCCATCCTCAACCGCCGGGACGGGCTATGGCTGAAGCGGCGGCGGTTCGGGAGCAGCAATCTCGCGGGTTTCGGCCTGTGGCGGGTCGCCCAGCCGCAATCGGATTCGGTATTTTTGCCAATCGCGCCGATAGGCGACCGGGTCGGGCAGTTGGATCGAGGCGCTCGACTGGATCGCCAACAGCTTTGTTTGGGTGGTGGGCGCTGCACCGACGACACCGGGGCTGAGCGCGTTCGACCCGATGTTCGCAACCCCAAAGCTGGGGCCGGAAGAGGGACCGGCCGGGAACCCCTGCGAAAACGTATCGGTCGGCGCCGGGTTGGCGGTGATCGACAGGGCGGGCGTCGCCTGCCCGTCGGGTGCGACGAGCTCGGCCTCGCGCAGCGGGAGGCGATCGGTAGCGGCGATCTCGATCTGGCCGGTGATGCCGCCCGGCGGGAAGCTGGCGCTAATCTGATCGTTGGGCGAGGGCGCGGGGCCGCCGCCGCAGGCGGCAAGCAGCAGGACGATCGCAAGCAGGCAGGTCGCGCGAATCACAGCGCCACTGTAAGCGCCAAAGCCGGCGCGCGGGAAGCGCGACCGTGACATTTGCGGCGGCCGCATGGCAAAATTCCCGACCGTCAAGGAGGAGAAGGCCATGCCCGCTGCCGCCGCGGCTCAAACCGCCGATATCGGCGCCGTCGAAGACCGGAATTTCCCGATCCGCGACTTTCGCCTGCAGAACGGCGAGGTCATGCCCGAGGTCAACATCGCCTACGAGACCTATGGCCGGCTCGCGGCCGACGGCCGAAATGCGGTGCTGGTCACCCACGGCTACACCAGCAGCCATCACGCCGCCGGGCAGAACCCGGCCAACGCCAATCAGCCGGGCTGGTGGGACGGGCTGATCGGCCCGGGCAAGGCGATCGACACCGACCGCCTCTACGTCGTCGCCTCGAACATGCTGGGCTCGTCTTTTGGCTCGACCAACGGGGCGAGCCTCGATCCGCGTACCGGCAAGCCCTATGGCGCCGATTTTCCGGCGATCGCGGTGCGCGACATCGTCGCCGCGCAAAAGGCATTGCTCGACAACCTCGGCGTGCGCCATCTGGTCGCCGTCGCCGGCCCGTCCTATGGCGGCTATCAGGCGTTCCAATGGGCCGTCGCCTATCCCCTGATGATGGATGCGGTCGCCGCGGTGGTGACCGCACCCCGCTCGCAAAACGCGGAACGGAGCCTCGCCGAGCTCCAAGCCCGGCTCGCCACCGATCCCGAATGGCATGGCGGGCATTACTACGGGCGGGGCGCCGCCAAAACGGTGCTGGAACAGATGCGGTTCGAGACCCTGATGCGCTACGGCTATGGCGAGCAGCTGGCCGCGCGCTTTCCGGACAAGACGGCGCGCGAGCGGGCGATCCGCCAGCTGGCCGCCGACTGGGCGCGGAACTGGGACGCGAACTCGCTGGTGATCCTGCGCCGGGCCACGATCGGTTTCGACACGGTCAAGGATTTCGCCAAGATCCGCGCTAAAATCCTCTATGTGCTGTGCCGCACAGACGTGCTGTTTCCGCCGACCTTGGCGCCGGGTGTCATCAAGGATCTCGCCGCCGCCGGGGTCGATGCCCGCTATTTCGAGCTCGACAGCGATCTCGGCCATTCGGCGAGCGGCCCCGAGCACGCCAAATGGTCGCCGGTGCTACGCGAGTTTTTGGCCCCGTATGTGGCCGCGCTCGGCTAGCGATTCCCGAGTTCAGCGCGGCGGGAGGCCGAGCCGGGGGATCTCGATCGCCGGGCAGCGATCCATCACGACCTGGATGCCTCGGGCTTCGGCGCGGGCGGCAGCGGCATCGTCGCGCACGCCGAGCTGCAGCCACACGAATTTGGCGCCGATGGCGATCGCCGCGTCGACGGCGGCACCCGCCGTCTCGCTGCGGCGAAACACGTCGACCATGTCGATCGCCTCGGGCATGGCGGCGAGGGCGGCGTAGCATTTCTCGCCGTTGATCGTCTGACCCGCTGCATTCGGGTTGACCGGGATCGCCCGGTAGCCATGCCGCTGAAGGTAAGCCATCACCCTGTGGCTCGGGCGCTCGCGCCGCGGGCTGGCGCCGACGACCGCGATCGTGCGCACATTCGTCAGGATGTCGCGCAGATAGCTGTCCGTGTAGCTGTCATGGTTCATTTGCGGGCCTCCGGGGCCTTCGGCTAAGGGAAGACGATCGCTGCGCGCTGCGGTGCGGCTGGTTCAGCGGTTGTTTACGCTGAGATGAACCGAAATCGGTTCATCCTCGCCGTACAAATCATCCGAGATCAAAAAGTTTATATCGTAATTTCCCGCACCAAACGTCGGTAGCAGACAAGTGTTGCTGAATTCATCCTCCCCTTGTCGAAATTTTAATTGGTAGGTCTTCTCGTAGTCGGGGCGTGGCGTACCATCCTGATACACCTGAATGTGGACCGTCATCACTATGTCCCTCGGGGCTTCGTGCCGCATGCTGCTGATAAAGTCGAAAACGATCTCTCGTTGAGGGACGGCTTCTATCGTAAAAACCGGGCTCGGCTGGCCTGACAATGCCCAGTCTTGCATGGGACGAAACTCCCAAATGCCGCTGAAATTGCCAACTGAGGATGTATTCGTGATACGCAGCACATTGCCGTCGAAATTGCCGTCGCGCAACCGATCCGTGATTTGTTCAGAATCCAGACAATCTTCAGGGAAAAAGCCCGCCGGCAACCCGGAACCGATACTCGTGAATTCTGTCCAGCCATCACCGGCCGCGCTATTCTGGACATAATCTAAAGTAACAAGTCTGATTCTGTTTTGTCGTTTACACAAAGCACCGGAATATTGGCAGACAAAATTCTGTACCTGTGGAAGTGCCAAGGTACCGCTAGGATCCCAGAAATCACCGGCGAAGCCGCGGCGGTCGGGAATTGCAATCACGAGGACCAGGACAAGCGCGGCACGCAGGCGGTGTCGCGAAAAGCGAATGCTGCGCTGTTGCCTGCTCCTGCTGCTCACGATGGCTCGCCAGGGCTATGCCGGTACCTATGACGCAACGTTTGATTGTTCTGTTCCGGCGTTGATCTAACGGTCCTGCCACGCCGGCATGCGCTTAGCGAGAAACGCGTCGATGCCCTCTTCGGCGTCCGCTGCCAGCATGTTCGTGGTCATGACCTCCGCCGCATAGCGATAGGCAGCGGCCAGATCGAGTTCGGCCTGGCGATAAAACGCCGCCTTGCCGATCGCCACGGTGAAGGCGGATTTGCCGGCGATCTGGCGGGCGAGCGCATCGACCGCCGCGCGCAATCCGGCACTGGGCACGACACGGTTGACAAGGCCGATCGCGCATGCCCGCGCCGCGTCGACCGGATCGCCGGTCAGCAGCATCTCCATTGCCGGTTTGCGCCCGACCGCGCGGCTCAGCGCCACCATCGGCGTCGAGCAGAACAGCCCGATATTGACGCCGGGGGTCGCAAACCGTGCCTCTTCGGCGGCGACCGCTAGATCGCAGCTCGCGACCAGCTGGCAACCGGCCGCCGTTGCGACACCATGGACCTCGGCGATGACCGGCTTCGGTAGCCAGGTAATCGTCAGCATCAATTCGCTGCACAGCGCGAAGATGCGCTCGTAGGTCTCGCGCCGCGGATCGGCGCGGAGTTCGCGCAGATCGTGACCGGCGCAAAAGGCG
>DATMKU010000211.1:0-2756 GCA_035570935.1 Allostellaceae bacterium | reverse complement strand
GCCTGGACCGGCGCCCTTATCATCACCCTCGCCGTGCTGGCCTTGAGTATCAGCGCGCGCGCCCTTGTGTCATCGGGAAGACAGTCATGAACGACGCATCCGTCGCAGTTCCCTCCGTTACCCACGCCGCCGTCGACCGTGTCGGACTGGCCGATAAGGTCACCCTCCGCGACCTCAATTTCTTCTATGGCGACTCCAGGGCGCTGAAATCGATCAGCCTATCGCTCTACGAAAACAAGGTGACGGCTTTCATCGGCCCGTCCGGCTGCGGCAAGTCGACATTGTTGCGCGTGCTCAACCGCATGTACGACCTTTATCCGCACCAGCGCGCCACCGGCGAAGTCATGTTCGACGGCGGCAATATCCTGTCGCCGAAGCAGGACCTCAATCTGTTGCGCGCGCGCATCGGCATGGTGTTCCAGAAGCCGACGCCGTTCCCGATGTCGATCTACGAGAACATCGCCTTCGGCATCAGGCTCTATGAGCGGCTGCCGAAATCCGAGCTCGACGGCAGGGTCGAGACCTCGCTGCGGCGCGCCGCGCTGTGGGACGAAGTCAAGGACAAGCTCAACGCCAACGGCCAAAGCCTGTCCGGCGGCCAGCAGCAGCGCTTGTGCATCGCCCGCACCGTCGCGGTACGGCCCGAGGTGATCCTGTTCGACGAGCCCTGCTCGGCGCTCGATCCGATCTCGACCGCCAAGATCGAAGAATTGATCGACGAACTGACCGACGACTATACGATCGTGATCGTCACCCACAACATGCAGCAGGCGGCGCGCGTGTCCGAGTTCACCGCCTTCATGTATCTCGGCGAGCTGATCGAATTCGATTCGACCAGCAAAATGTTCACCGCGCCGCACGATCAGCGCACGCAGGACTACATCACAGGCCGCTTCGGATAAGCGCCGGGGAAAACACAATGACCGAATACACCACCAGGGTCGACCACACCGCCAAGGCGTTCGACACCGACCTGCAGGAGATCACCCGCAAGGTCGCCGAGATGGGCGGGCTCGTCGAGCGGCAAATCAGCGATGCCGTCCAGGCGCTGGCCGAGCGCGATCTCGAGCTCGGCGAGCGCGTGATGGCGACGGACCCCGCCATCGACGCCCTGCAGCGCGACATCGAGGAAAAAGCCATCCTCACCATTGCGCGGCGGCAGCCGATGGCCATCGATCTGCGCGAGATCGTCGGCGCCATGCGGGTCGCCAACGACCTCGAGCGGGTCGGCGACCATGCCAAGCACATCGGCAAGCGCGTCGTGGCGCTCGACGGGGACTTTTATCCGCAAAAGCTCATCCGCGGCGTCGAGCACATGTCCGAATTGGTATTAGCGCAGCTCAAGCAGGTGCTGGACGCCTATGCCAGTCGCGATTTGCAGTCCGCGATGGCGGTCTGGAAGGGCGACGAAGAAGTCGACGCCATGTGCACGTCGCTGTTTCGCGAGCTCCTCACCTACATGATGGAGGATCCGCGCGACATCACCTTCTGCATGCATCTGATGTTCTGTGCCAAGGACATCGAGCGCATGGGCGATCACGCCACCAACATCGCCGAAACCGTGTATTACATGGTCGAAGGCCGGCCTATCACTGACCAGCGTCCCAAGGGTGATCCGACGAACTTTGGCGCAGCGGTGCTGCAGAAATAGGAGACCGGGGATGGGAGCCAACATCCTGATCGTGGAAGACGAGGAGCCGCTCACCACGCTGTTGCGCTATAACCTCGAAGCCGAGGGCTACGAGGTCGATGCCGTGAGCCGGGGCGACGACGCCGACACTCGGCTGCGCGAGACCGCGCCCGATCTGATCGTGCTCGACTGGATGCTGCCCGGCCTGTCCGGCATCGAGCTGTGCCGGCGGCTGCGGACACGGCCGCAGACGCAAACCTTGCCGATCATCATGCTGACCGCGCGCGGCGAGGAAAGCGAGCGGATCCGCGGGCTCGCCACCGGCGCCGACGACTACATCGTCAAGCCGTTCTCGGTGCCGGAGCTGTTGGCGCGCATCCGCGCGCTGTTGCGCCGGGCCAGCCCCGAACGCGTCGCCATGGTGCTCAACATCGGCGATCTCGAGCTCGATCGCGAGAAGAAGCGCGTCTCCCGCTCGGCCCGCCCGGTCGATCTCGGCCCGACCGAGTTCCGCCTGCTCGAATTCCTGATGGAACGCCCCGGCCGGGTGTTTTCCCGCGAGCAATTGCTCGACGGCGTCTGGGGCAGCGACGTCTATATCGACGAGCGCACCGTCGACGTCCATGTCGGCCGCCTGCGCAAGGCGCTCAACCGCGGCCACGCCGTCGATCCGATCCGCACCGTGCGCGGTGCCGGCTATTCGCTGGACGATCGGTTCGGCAAGGCGAGTTGATCGAAGATCAACTCGTCCCCGCGAAAGCGGGGACCTCGTGAAGCTTTCACCAGTGTCATCATCAGCGAAAGCGGATGATCCAGTAATCACCGAGGTGAGGCAAAGTGATCGCGCCGGGCGCGGCGATTACTGGATGCCCCGCTTTCGCGGGGCACGACAGGTCAGCGCAGCGGGCGCTTGTCGCGGCGGCGATCGGTCGCCGGCTGATAGGCGACGCGGGAGTGATAGGCGCAATACGGCAGGCTCGTTATTGTCTGGCCACCGCAGAAGAAAAACTCGGTGCTGCTCGGGTCGCCGATGGGCCAGCGGCAGGTCTGCTCGTTGAGTTCCAACAGCGTGCGGCGCTGGCCGATCGGAATGATGTTGTCGAGCAGTTCCGGCTCCGCCTCCTCG
>DATMKU010000210.1:0-2793 GCA_035570935.1 Allostellaceae bacterium | reverse complement strand
GCCGGTAGGCGCCCTGCGGTGCGGCGATCGCATCGCCGATCCGCACCATGTGGTTGGGCTTGCGGACCACGACCCCGTTCAGAGTCACCGCCTCCGCCGCGCATAACCGGCCGGCAAGAGACCGGCTCTTGACCAGGCGGGCGAACCACAGCCACTGGTCGAGCCGCCGGCTCAGCGGTGGAGAAAAGCGTTCGCTCTCGCTCAAGCGAGCTTCAGCTCCCGCAATTTGGCGAAAGGATGGCCTTCGCGCGGCGGATGGGCGGGACCATCGGCGGTGGTCGCGTTGCGGCGGCGCGGCCGCGCGACGAAAGTTTCGACACCGTCGGCGATGACCGCGCGGTAGCCGAGTGCCGTCAGCAGCCGTCGCAGAACACCGGGCTCGACGCCGGCGACCGCGGCAAGACGCGCGTCCGCCGTGAACGGGCCATTCCGCGCGAACCGCCGCGCCGTGGCGGCGAGCCGCTCCAGCCGATCCGCCCGCAACGCCAGCCCGTCGGCGACGAAAAAGCCGAGCGCCGGATAAAACGAGGCCGGTAAAGCCGGATCGACGTCGATGGCCTTGGCGAGCCGGCGCGCCGAGGGCAGCGACGGCGTCTCCCTCCCGTTTCGAATGGCCCAAAGCAGCGCGCGAAAGCGCAGCGCGTCCGGCCTCAGCAGCGGCTCGACATAGATTGTTTCGGTGCCAAAGCGCACGCCGCTTCGGCTCAGCGCTGCGCGATCCGCCGGGCCGAGTTGGGCAATCTGGTGCAACACTTCACGCATCGGCAGGGCGCCGAGCATATCGGAAAGCTGAAAGGCAAGACCGCGCCCGACCCCATCCAGCGGCAGGGCGGAAATCGCGAACAACGGCGCCAGCCGGCGCTCGATCTCGCCACGGGCGAACGAGGCCAGCCGATGGCGAATTTTCTCGCGGGTGTCGCCTTCGACAAAATCGCCGGCGACGGGCTCGGCGCGCGGGGTCAGCATCCGGTCGCCGGCGACGAGACGGCCGACCACGCCGCCGCGCCAACGCAGGCCGCCCGCGGCATCGATCGCGAAGGCGGCATCGGCGTCGGCGGCGAGCATTCGCGCGCGGGCGGCAATCTCGCTGCGCAAAACCCGGTTGGCGGCGGCGTTGACCATCCGCATCTCGATCCCGTCGACCGCGTCGGGGACAAAGTGCAGCCCGTCGAGCCGGCCGACATAGGCGCCTTCGACGCGCACCTCGCCGGCGCTCGACACCGACGCGGTCAATTCGTCATCGGAAGCCAGCCGGCGCACCAGAAAGGCCGAGCGGCGATCGACAAAGCGCTGAGTGATGCGGTCGTGCAACGCGTCGGAGAGCCGGTCCTCGATGCCGCGGGCCTCTTCCTGCCAGGCGGTGGCGCCCTCCACCCAGTCGCTGCGATGGGTGATGTAAGTCCAGGTGCGGATGTGTGCGATCCGCGCCATCAGGGTGTCGATGTCGCCGTCGGCGCGGTCGAGATTATTCATCTGACCGGCGATCCACTGCGTCGGCAGGCGTTCCTCGGGTCCGGCGAGATGGCTGAAGATATGAGCCAAGAGCCTGGTGTGGCTCTCGGTCATGACTTTGCGGAAATCGGGGATCTGGCAAACTTCCCACAACAGCCGCACCGCGCCGCGGTTGCCGGCGAGCTCGCTTACGTCGCGATTGCGCGCGAGCGCCTGCAATGCTCGGTGGTCGTCGGCCTCGCGCGCCTGGACGAGGCCGGGAAGCGAGGGCCGCTCGTCGAGGCTTTTGAGCAACGCTTCGACCGATTGGAAGCGCAGCCTGGGGTTGCGCCAATTGAGGCGGGTCAGCGGATCGAAGCGATGGGTTTCGACCGCTTCGACGATTTCGGGGTCGAGCGGCCCCTGCTCCGCGGTAGTGCCAAAGCTGCCGTCGCTCATATGGCGCCCGGCGCGGCCGGCGATCTGGGCGATCTCGGCGGCGGTCAGCCGGCGCGGGCCGCGCCCGTCGAACTTGGCGGTGCGGGCAAAGGCGACATGGTCGAGGTCCATGTTGAGCCCCATGCCGATCGCGTCGGTGGCGACGAGGTAGTCGACCTCGCCGGCCTGGAACATGCCGACCTGGGCGTTGCGCGCGCGCGGGCTGAGCGCGCCGAGCACAATTGCGGTGCCGCCGCGCTGGCGGCGGATCAGCTCGGCGAGCGAAAACACGTCCGAAACGGCAAAGGCGACGACGGCGCTGCGCGGCGGCAGCCGCGTCACCTTTTTGTGCCCGGTATAGGACAAGGTCGAAAACCGCGGCCGACCGACATGCTCGAAATCGGGGACGAGGCGCCGCATCAGCGGCCTGATCGTGTCGGCGCCGAGCAGCATCGTCTCGGCGAGGCCGCGCGCGTGCAACAGCCGCGCGGTGAAGACATGGCCGCGCTCGGGGTCGGCGCACAGCTGGATCTCGTCGACCGCTAGAAAGTCGACCGGCCGGTCGAGCGGCATCGATTCGACCGTGCACACAAAATAGGACGGGTTTGGCGGGACGATCTTTTCTTCGCCGGTGATCAGCGCCACCGCGCGGGCGCCGCGCAATTTGACGATGCGGTCGTAATTTTCACGCGCCAGGAGGCGCAGCGGAAACCCGATCATCCCGCTGCGGTGGCCGAGCATGCGCTCGATCGCGAGATGGGTCTTGCCGGTGTTGGTCGGCCCGAGGACCGCGACAAGTCGCGGAGCGGGGCTGAACATGGCCATGAATTAAGGTATCGGGCGACGGCGGCGGCAAGGCAAGAGCAAACCGACCATAACAGCGACGGTGCGACGCCGCGGCTGCGATTAATCGCCACGACGGCG
>DATMKU010000209.1:0-4776 GCA_035570935.1 Allostellaceae bacterium | reverse complement strand
GCTGGTCAGACCCGACAGCGACCAGCATGTCGACCCCTCCGGCAACATCATCCTGCGCGACCGCTCAACCGAGCGGCTGCAGCTGGTCGCCGACATCCTCGCCAAGAGCCTCGTGCTTTCCTACTACGAGACGCGGATCGGCGACCTCTTCGACCGGATCGAGCCGTTGGCCGCGAGCCTGCGCGAAAACGGGCGGGCCGGGGTCGCCGGCAAGGTGCTGCTGCGCCACATCGGCGATGTGCTGTTGATGCAGCAGAAGATGGTCGGCCGGGTCGGCACCTCGGAAACCCCCGAGCTGTTGTGGGAACATCCCGAACTCGACCGCCTCTATATGCGCCTTGCCGACGAATACGAGTTGCGCGACCGCGACCGCGCGCTCGACCGCAAGCTCGACATCGTGTCGAACACGGTCGAAACCTTGCTCAGTCTGGTGCAGACGCGCAGCAGCATGCGCGTCGAATGGTACATCGTGATCCTTATCGTGGCGGAGCTGCTGCTCAGCCTCTACCCGCTCTTGCTGCGCCGCTAGCCCGGTCAGCCGACCAGGAACGACACCGGGATCATCACCGCCGCGGCCTTCAAGGGCCAGATCCAGCCCTCGGCATAGACGAGGCCGACCAGCGCCACGGCGCAGGCAATCAACAGGGCATTCCGCGGCGGAATCTCAATTCTATAGCGCATGGCCGCAAATTATCACGAGGGCGGTTGGCGCACCCGGTTTCGATGCCTTTGAGCACGATCCACAATGTCGCAGCGCGGAGAATTACGGTTCTCGCTCACGAAGCCATCCACCTCTGGTAGTCCTTGGCGAGACCGGCGACGGCGGCTTCGTAAAGCCGCTTGCCGGCTTCGGGCGTGGCCAGCGCCGGGTTCGAGCCGATGCGGCCGTCCGGGAAATGGCGGCGGTAGTCGGCGGCGTCGGTAAAATCGCCGCGCGGGGCGATCGGCGGATCAAGCGGCGCCCGCTTGATCGCCTCGGGATAAGCGAACTGGGTCATCGCGACCTCGCTCGGGGTCGCGTGACTGCCCTCGGCCTCGCCGTACAGCTCCTTGGCGATCTGCCCGACCCCGTCGCCCTGCCACCAGTTTCGCAGCCGGCATTTGATCGGCGCGACATTGCCCCCGGGCGCCATGCTGCGCGCCGCATAGATTTCCGAAAAGGCGGCGCTGACGGTGGCGATGTTGCCGCCATGGGCATTGACAAAATAAAAGCGCTCAAAGCCGTGCACCGCCAGCGACTCGACGATGTCGCGCAGCAACGCGATCAGGGTGCTCGGCCGCAACGTGACCGAGCCGGGGAAGGCCATGTGATGCTGCGCCATGCCGACCCCGATCGTCGGCCCGACCATCGCGTCGGCCGTGTCGCCGACGCCGCGTGCGACGATCTCGGCGCAGATCGCGTCGGTGCCGATCAGCCCAATCGGCCCATGTTGCTCGGTCGAGCCGATCGGCAGGATGATGCCGCGGCTCGACCGAAGATAAGTCTCGACCTCCGGCCAGGTCTGCAAGTGCAGTTGCATTTCTTCTCCTCTCGCTCGGCGCAGTTTAGCAGATGGGCGTGGTGTCCCGTCCGCTGTTCGTCTTCCCGGTGCGGGCCCCGATTGTCATGGCACCGGCCTTCGCCGGCCTGATGAGGACGGGAGCTCTCAGGCCGTCCCGTTGGGGTCGAATTTCGCTAAATCCACCGGCTTGGCGCGTTCCCTCGGGCCGGCAAAGGCGGTGACGACGCCGTGCAGAGTGCGCAGTTCCTGCTCGGTGCAGTGGGCACGCTGGAACAGGCTGCGCAGGTTGCGCACCATGCTCGGGCGGCTTTCGCGATTGCGGAGAAACCCGTTTTTGACCAGCTCCTCTTCGAGATGCGCGAAAAAGTTAAACAGCTCGGCCTTGGCCGCCGGCCGACTGAGCCCGGTGTGCACGGTCTCGGGCGCGATCGGGGCGTCCGCGGTATACCACTCATAGCCGACGATCAGCACTGCCTGGGCGAGGTTCAACGACGAAAAGCCGGGGTTGAGCGGCGCCGTCAGTACCGTGTCGGCCAAGGTCAGATCGTCGTTCAATAATCCGGTCCGCTCCGGGCCGAACAGGATGCCGCAGGCCTCGCCAGCCGCCAGATGGTTTCGCATTTCGGCCGCCGCCTGGCGCGGCGTCACTTCGCGCCGAACCATGCCGCGGTCGCGCGCGGTCGAAGCGTAGACATGGACGAGATCGGCGATCGCCGCCGCGACCGATGGGTAGAGCCGCGCGCCGTCGAGCACCGCGTCGGCGCCGCTCGCTGCCGCCGCCGCCCTTTTCGAGGGCCACCCGTCGCGCGGCCGAACCAGGCGCAGATCGCCGAGCGCGCAATTCAACATCGCCCGCGCCGCTGTACCGATATTCTCGCCGAGCTGCGGCTCGACGAGGATGATCGCCGGCCCGCCGCTCAGCGCGCGGTGTCGATGATCGGTTCCGGCCATCTTATGCGGGTGTCCTCAAGGATATTCCAATCGCGCAATCAGCCACTCCGTGCATGCAGCAGAATCGGGCGGCAGTCAGGCTGCATCCGCATGTCACCGAGAGACATCGCAGCCGGTGTATTGCCGGCTCGATCGCCGATTTTGCGGTACACCCCCGAATTTCGCAAGCGCTCGGCAGCGCGTGCCAGCGTCATGAGCGCGCGCCTAGGTAGTGACTTATTTTGAAATTCGCGGCTCGCTTTTGCGGCTGACGCGGCTTGTAGGAACCGCGTTTCGTCGGCTCGCTCTCGGCCGAGTCGATCAGTCCAACGATATCGTCCATCGACCATAGGCGATCGGAAATCCCCGCAGCGATCGCTGGCGTGAGCTTCTTAAGGCTCTTGTGCCGGACGAAGTCGTAGAACACGATTTCACGGATGCTTAACGCCAAGCATATATATAAGGAGGGCAAGTATGGCGAGGGAGACGGTAAAAAATGGAGAAGCTAACCGATGACGAGATGAGCCAGCTCAAAACGCTGTTGGCTCGGTATCTCGCTTATCATGCGCAGGGCGTGTTCAATATGGCGGTAGATGCCCTGCTTGCCCGGTTTAAGACCAGCGCTCCGATGATCGACGCAACTCCCGCACCAGCGCTATCTGCTGCGCCCACCGCGCCCGCCAAACGAAAAGGACGTGCTCCCTCGTCATGATTGGGTCAACGATCGGCGCCATCGTCAATGGTGGCCTTTATATGGGCTGGGGCTGCGGGGCCATCGTTCTGGCGATCTTCGTCCTGCTTCTCGTGGTCGGAATATGGTGGTGGCTTGCTACAGACGCGTCGGGGAATCCAAAAGCCTGACTCCGCGTACCTCAGATTTCAAAGTGCGTCACTACCCGCGGCTACCCTGGTTTGACTTGTCCGCCACGTGCGCTTAGTTTTTTCGTGTCACTATCGGACGGCGCTGCTGCCGGCTTTGAGGAGGACAAGAATGAGCGCGCATGCGAGCCCCGAACAGGTCCGTTCCCGGCTAAATCATCCGGTCATCGACGGCGACGGCCACTGGATCGAATACACGCCGGTGTTTGCCGAGCGGATGCGCCAGGTCGCCGGCGACAAATCGGCGGACGGGTTCCTCGCCGCGCAACGCCGCATTCCCGATACGCTCGGCCTGACGATGGCCGAGCGCCAGCAGCGCGGCGTCGCGATGGAAGGCTATTGGGGGCGGCAGTCGACCAACACCCGTGACCGCGCGACCGCGATGATGCCGCGCATGCTGTATGACCGGCTCGACGAGCTCGGGATCGATTTCGGCATCATCTACCCGACCGCCGGGCTCGGCATCCCGCGCATCCCGGATAACGAGACGCGGCGCGCCGTGATCCGCGGCTTCAACATCGTCACCTCCGAGTATTTCCGCGATCTCGGCGACCGGTTGACCCCGGCCGCGGTGATCCCGATGCACACGCCCGAAGAAGCGATCGCCGAGCTCGAATTCGTCACCAAGGAGTTGGGCGCCAAGGTCGGCATGTTCGGCAGCGGCATCGCCCGCCGCCTGAAGATCGCCGACAACGTCGACCCAGCGCTCGCCCGCTTTACGGTGAACTACGACCAGCTCGGCATCGACAGCCAGCACGATTACGACGCGGTCTGGCAGAAATGCCGCGAATTGACGATGGCGCCGACCTTTCACACCGGCGGCCGCAGCTTTGGCCTGCGCAATTCGCCGTCGAACTTTACCTTCAACCATATCGGCCATTTTGCCGCCGCCGGTCATGCTGTCGCCAAGGCGTTGTTCCTCGGCGGCGTCACTCGCCGCTTCCCGGATCTGCGCTTTGGATTTCTCGAAGGCGGGGTCGGCTGGGGCTGCCAGCTGTTCGCCGATCTGATCGAGCACTGGGAACGGCGCGGCGCCAAGGGGCTCGCCTACATGCACCCGGACAAGCTCGACCGCCCGCTGTTGCGCCAATATGTCGACAAATACGGTTATGGCGACATCGCCGCGGAATTGGACAGGCGCGACGGCTGGCCGGCTCGCGAGGAGGACCACATGGACGGCGGGGTCCCGGTCCATGACGACTACGCCCCCTGCAACATCACCAAAAAGCAGGACTGGATCGACCTTTACGCGACCCCATACTATTTCGGCTGCGAGTCGGACGACCGGCTGAACGCGGTCGCGTTCAGCAAGATCAACCCGTTTGGCGCGCGGATCAACGCGATCTTCAGCTCCGACATCGGCCATTTCGACGTGCCCGACATGTTGATGCCGGTACCCGAGGCCTATGAGCTGGTCGAAGACGGGTTGTTGAGCGAAGACGACTTCCGCGACTTTACTTTTGCC
>DATMKU010000208.1:0-6457 GCA_035570935.1 Allostellaceae bacterium | reverse complement strand
GGCCGCGGAGGGCATCTCCAAAGCCTATGGCGATCACCCGATCCTGCGGAAATTTTCGGTGCGAATCGTGCGTGGCGACCGGGTCGGCATTGTCGGCCCGAACGGCGCCGGCAAAACGACCATGCTCAACCTGCTGACTGGCGTACTCGCCCCTGATGCCGGCGCGGTGCGGCTCGGCACCAACCTGGCTAAAGTCGTACTCGACCAGCGGCGGGAGAGCCTGGACCCGCAACTGACCTTGGCCCAGGTACTTACCGACGGGAGCGGCGACACGGTAACGGTAGGCGGCCACAGCCGGCATGTGATCGGCTACATGAAGGACTTCCTGTTTCGCCCCGAGCAAGCCCGCACACCGGTCGGCGTGCTGTCCGGCGGCGAGCGGGCCAGGCTCACACTGGCACGCGCCTTCGCCCGGCCGTCGAACCTGCTGGTGCTCGACGAGCCGACCAACGACCTCGATCTCGAAACCCTCGACCTGTTACAGGAGAAATTGGCCGAGTACGCCGGCACGGTGCTGCTGGTCAGCCACGACCGCGACTTCCTCGATCGCGTCGTGACATCGGTCATCGCCAGTGAAGGCAACGGCCGCTGGATCGAGTACGCCGGCGGCTACACCGACATGCTGGCACAGCGGGCAGCGGCAGGGCGCGACCCGCTATCGGCCAAGGCCCGGGCGGTCAAGCCATCCGCACCGGACATCCAGCGGAAACGGTCGACGTCCCGCCGTTTGCCCCGGATGAACTTCAACAATCAACGGGCGCTGGAAACGCTGCCGGACCAGATCGCAGCGTTGCAAACGCAGATTGCGCGACTGAATGCGGCCCTGGCCGACCCGGATTTGTACGCACGCGACGCGGCGCAGTTCCACGCCGCAACGGAGGCCCTCGCCGTCGCGCGCGAAGAACTGGCCGCAGCCGAGGAGCGGTGGCTAAGACTAGAGCTGGTCCGCGAGGAGATCGAAGCAGCCGGTCCACACTCGTGATGCTTCGAGCAACCAGAAAGGTGCCAAGCAGCGTAGATCAGGTGGCGGGCGACGACGCGGCCTTCATGACCGGCGCGCGCGGGGCTCGATGCCCTTGGCGATATCGTCGGGTGTGCCCATGCGTTCGAGCTCGCCCGCCTTTGGCCTCGGAGCCGTCCTGCCCGGCCTGGCCGCGGCGGCGTTGCTGATGCTCAAGCACTTCGGGGACAACGCCCCCCAGGGAGAGCGCCGCGCGAGCCGGCAACCGGCGACGACGGGTTGACTGAAACCGCCGACTACTGCGCAGCGGCGCGCATCGGCATGTGTTCTTTCAGAAAGCGACGCACCCGGTCGATCGTGCGTTGCCTGAGCTTCTCCGGTTCCTTCCACGGGTAAACGGTGATCTCGGCGTTCGGCGCCAGCGACGCCACGTCGATCGAGGTCTGCAGCGGATGCCCCGGTACGTCATCCGGCAGCACCAGCATCGGCGTGCGGCAATTCCTGATGAAGTCACGCGACACGCTGTACAGGAAATCGGGCTGCACCGCGTAGAGGTTGTACAGGTATTTCTCGACCGTCTCCGCCGACACATCGGGACGCCGCTTCATGAAGTCGGGCACCCAGTTGTCCTTGCTATGCCGGTACATGACGGTCGGGTTTTCCGGCCGATGGCCAACGGTCTGGCAGAACACCGCGGCGGCGACGCGCTCGGGCGCTCGCTGCAGCAACTTTCCGGCAAAGCAGCCACCGATGCAGTAGCCCATGTAAAAGAACTCGCGGATGCCGAGATGGTCCATCAGCCCGAGTTGATCGTCGGCGAACGCGTCCCATGGGTTATCCACCTGCACCGGGCCGGTCGACTCGCCGCCGTTGGCATTGCGCTGGTCCATCGTGATGCAGCGGAAGTCGTTCTTGAACTCTTCCATCGCATTGATTACGGCGGTCGGCCAGTTGCTGACGCGCGAATTGAGGCCGCCGCCCGGCGTGACCAGCAGCGGGAAGCCGGTGCCGACCTCCTCGTAACGAATACGAACGTCGCCCTTTTGAAAGAACGGCATGACCTCTCCTCCCGACATTTCGGGCCGCCGCGCTCGTCACGGCCGCCGGGTGTGCAGCCAGACGTTTTAAGCCAATCGAGCGAATTTTTGGAAGCGTCTCGCTGCAAGCGGCTCCCGATCCGGTCCGGTCCACCAGGAAGCACGCGTGCACCGGCAACGGGCAATACTCGACTGGCGCATCCGCTCCCGGGTCGATTTCCTCGAGCACTATGTTCATACACCGCTCGTCGTCGCCATAATGCTTCGGCCCAAACTGCCGCTCTGCTGTATGCACAAACGGAGTGCCAAACTGTTTCTTATGGTCGCGGTCGAGACTGCAGACGTGATTATCGGCCTTCTCGGCGGGGGATAAGAAAAGCAGGGCGCCGGTTGCATCGGAACTCCTTCTGCTGGCCGGCTCAGCCGACCTTGACCAGCGCGCCGCCATCGACCGGCAGGGCCACGCCAGTGATGAAATTGGCCTCGTCCGACGCGAGGAACAGCGCCGCATTGGCGACGTCCCAGCCGGTGCCCATCTTGCCGCGCAGCGGTACCCGGGCATCGCGCTCTGCGGCGACCTCGGCGCGGCTGCGGTTGCCGACCCGCGCTCTGGTGTCGACCGCCATCGGCGTGTCCATCAGCCCCGGCAGAATGCAGTTGGCGCGGATGCCGTAGGGCGCGTTGTGCAGCGCCAACTGCTCTGTAAAAGCGATCATCGCCGCTTTCGTTGCCTTGTAGGCGACCAGCGGATAGGTGTTTTCATAAGCCGCTACCGACGAAATGTTGACGATCGTTCCCGAACGCTGCTGCCGCATGATCGGCAGCACATGTTTGAGGCCATGATCGTGCCGCGCAGGTTGATTGCGGACACCCGGTCGAACGCCGCCTCGGTAAGCTCGTCGAGCGGCTTGTCGCCGCCGGCGATGCTGACGCCGACATTGTTGTGCAGGATGTCGATGCGGCCCCAGCGCTCGACGGCCTTCGCCATCGCCGCGGCGACCGTCGCCTCGCGCGTGACATCGGCCTCGAAGGGTATGCATTCGCCACCCGACTTCGCCGCCAACGCGGCGGTCTCCTCGGCCGAGGCAAGGTCGCGGTCGACGGCAAGGATCTTGGCTCCCTCCTGCGCGAAGCGCAGCACCGTCGCGCGACCGTTGCCGATCCCTTCGCCGGGGCTCTGCCCGGCACCGACCACGACCGCGATCTTTCCCGCAAGCCGCATCAAACGTGTCCAGATCGGTTCCATCCAACAGCAAGACTATCACGAATGGCCGGATCGGTGCTGTCACGAGTTCGCCGCGACCCGACCGGCGATCTCGTGCGCAATCCCGGCGGTCAATTACCCGAGCGAAGCCATCTTTTTGGCAGGATCAGACTGAGCTGAGCCGCCTCCAATTCCCGCGAGGCCGCCGCGGCCGATTTGACTACTTCAGGTGGGCACGGTCAGCCGCAGTAATCGGGTCGGATCGGCCTCGTCCTCGATGCCCCGCACCGCTGCGATCAGGCCGGCGGTCTCGACAAACGGGGCGCCGTAGGCGGCCAGCTCGCACACCTTGGTGTCGAGCTCGGCGTCGCTCATCGGCCGGCCCGGCGTGCCGCGGCCGTGCCGGATATGCTGGCTCAGCTCCGTCCCGTCGGCGAGGTGCAATGTCACAGTCGCCGACTCGACCGGCGCCGCCGGGTCTTCCTCGAAGATGACCTTTGCGCGCAGCGCGCGCACGACCGCATCGGCGACGCAATCGTCCTCGTATTGCGCGAGCCCGGCGGCGCCAAAGAGGAACGCTGCGGCGACGCTGTGCTGTAGGCTGACCCTGGCGTCGCGCCCGGTCTCGACATTCGGCCGGTCGGTGCGCTCACGCATCAGCGGGTGGCCGCGCACGACGACGCGCTCTATCGCTTCCGGCGCCGGCGCGTGACGGGCACGCAGTTCGAGACAGGCGTCGATTACCGGGAACAGCACGACCCCGCACGGATAGGGCTTGTACGCGTTGTCCAGCATCTCCCAGCGTTCGCCGATCCTGTCGGTCATGCGTGCGAGATCGGCCGAATCGCTCGTCACCGCCGCGAACCCGTAGCGCCCTTCGATCGGCTGCTCGGGTCCGCTAAACCCGCCCTCGGCGAACAGCGCCGCGGCCAGCCCGTTCTTCGCGGCGTTACCGACGCCGAGGCTTTTCGCCATGCTGCCAAGGCTTTCGACGAGGCTCGCGGATTGCGTTGCGGCATGGCCGAGCGCCCAGGCGGTGCGCCGGGCGTCGAGCCCGATCAGGCGGGCGCAGGCGGCCGCCGCCCCGAAAATCCCGCAGGTCGCGGTGATGTGCCAGCCGCGCTGGTAGTGCGTCGGCATCACACCGAGCCCGACGCGGCACGAGATCTCGACCCCAACGATAAACGCGTGCAGGAATTCGCGGCCGGACACCGCACGCAAGTCGGCAAGTGCGAAGAGACCGGGTGCTACCGGCGCCGCCGGGTGCATCACCGTTGCGAGATGCGTGTCGTCGTACTCGAGGACATTGGCGCTGACCGCGTTCAGGAAAGCGGCATTAAGCGCATCGGGCCGCTCGCCGCGCCCGATCACGGTCGCCTGCGGCTGCCCGAAGAACGGCGTCAGCACCTTGACAGCGATGTCCATTGCCTCGTCATGTGCGCCGCCGAGCGCACAGCCGACAAAGTTCAAGAGCCCGCGCACGCCCTCGCGCCGCACCTCCGGCGGGATGGCCTCCCATTGCGAGCCGGCGATGAATTGCGCCAGCCGGTTCGTGAGATGCGATTGCTGGCCGCTCATTGGCCCCTCCTCAGATCGCCAGATAGCCGCCGTCCACCGTTACCGTGCTGCCGGTTACCCAGCGCGACTCGTCGCAGGCAAGAAACAGCACCGCTCCGACGAGATCGTCGGCCTGGCCGAGCCGGCCGAGCGGGATCATCGCCTCTGTCGCACGCCGCGCCTCGGGGTCGGTATAGCTCGCGCGCGTAAGCCCGGTCAGCGTCGGGCCCGGCGCGATCGCGTTGACACGGATGCCGTGCCCCGCCAGATCGACGGCCATCGCCTGCGTCAGCGAGCGCGCGCCGCCCTTCGAGGCGACATAGGCGACCCGCTCGGGCCGCGCCACCTCGGCGAGCTGCGAGGTTACGTTGATGATCCTGCCGCCGCCCTCCTTGACCATTTGCCGCGCCGCCGCCTGTCCGACGTGAAACATGCCGGTCAGGTTGACCGCGATGATGCGGTCCCAGGTCTCGGCATCGACCTCGAGGAAATTGCGCCGATGACTGACCCCGGCCGATTCGAGCACGATGTCGAGCCGGCCGAATTCACGCACGACAGCGGCAACGGCCGCATCGATCGCGACACGGTAGCGCACGTCGAGAGCCGACGCGGCCGCCCGCCCGCCGGCAGCACGAATTCGAGCAGCGGTAGCCTCGGCCGCGGCACCATCGCGGTCGGTGCAGAACACCGCCGCGCCCTCGCGTGCCAGCGCCTCGGCCCCGGCGCCGCCGATGCCGCCTCCCGCTCCCGCAACCAGCGCCACTTTGCCCGCGACCCGCCCCATGCCGTCCTCCTGTCATGTCGTCCTGCGGTTTTTACCACGAGGCCCGGAAGCCGGCGCGACGGTGGCGGTGTTCCAAGTCTGCCCGGGACAGGAAGCGCGCGGCCTCCGTGAACCGCGCGCGCACGCCGCGCTCGTCGATCCGCGGAGAGATGGGCTTTCGTTAGGACGTCAGCCTGGTAGTGGGTCACGAACTGGCCCACCACCGTCAGCGTCGTTAATTCCGCGCGTCGGCCAATGCTGCCACCGTGTTGTCGACCATCGAGCATGCCGATCCGGCAGCGCCTCAGCTCGGCCTATGGCGGGCCCGATGCGCGGTTGGACCGTGTCGCCGCCGATTTGCGCAGCGCCATCAGCCCTACTTCGTCCGCGCGCCTGATCGACGTGCTTGCGACGATTGTTGCCGTCGGCCGCACTCGGCCGATCCTCGCGATCTCCGACGACTTTGAGGGTCCGGGGCAAGTCCGGCGTCGGCTGCCGGCAATGAGTGCCTCGGGCGGATGAGCTGAGTGCTCGCGTCGAAATCTCCGCAAGCCCGCCCCTGCTGTCTCTGCAAGCGCTAGATCCCGCCGTCGCCGCCGCCAACCTCTGCGGCGCAAGAATTTCCCCGGCCGGACGAGCCGGCCTCCTCGCGGCCGCTGCGCTGTCAAATTCTCCCGCCTCAAGGTCCTGCGCTGCGCTGCGGCCGCTCGCGGGCTCGCGGTGGCGGCGGAGCCTTTGCGGTCTCGTCCCGCGAGACATCGCAGGGACGGCCCCGCGAGATCCTCAACGGAGACCCATCATGGCGATCACCCTCGGCACCTTCACCAAGCTCGACGACGGCATCTTCTCGGGCACGCTCAAAACCCTCAACGTCAGCGCGGCACTGACCGTTGTCCCGGTCGACAAGGTGTCTGACAATGCTCCCGACTACCGGG
>DATMKU010000207.1:0-4616 GCA_035570935.1 Allostellaceae bacterium | reverse complement strand
TGACGCCGTAGGCGGTGACCTCGAACGGCAGCCCGGCGCCGATCGCCGCCTGCCGCGCCGGGTTCTGGCCCTCGCCGGCCGCCAGAATCTGGCCCATGATCACCTCGGAGACCTCTTTCGGGTCGACCTCGGCGCGGCGCAATGCCTCAACGATCGCAACCTCGCCGAGCTTGTGCGCCGGCAGGCTGGCGAGCCCGCCGTTGAACGCCCCGACCGGGGTCCGCACCGCGCCGGCAATAACGATATCGGTCATCAAAGGGTCTCCTCGCAGGGTTGGCACCTGATCCAGGCGATGTTGGGTGAATGTAAGGGCCGTCCCCTACACTGTCCAGGCGGCGACGGCTCAGGACAGCCGGAGCTGCACCCGCAGCCATTGGGCGATCGGCGTCCACAGCAAATCGGGTGCGCGGGCGGCCGACATCATGCCGACATGCCCGAGCGGCGGGCGCAGCACCTCGGCTTTGGGGATGGCCGCCGCCAGCGGCTCGGCCGAGGCCGGCGGGACGATGCGGTCGCGGCCGGGGATGGCGACGAGCGCCGGCCGGCGCAGCTCTTGGGGCCGTAGGGCCTGCCCGGCGACGCGCCACAGCCCGCGGCCGGGTGCGTTGTCGCCGTACCACGAGCGCAGGCATTCGCGCGCCACCGCCAGCGGCAATGGCACGCCGTCGTTGATCCAGTCTTCGAGCGCGACAAAGCCGCTTGCCTCGGCACTCTGCGGGTCGAGCCCGGCGAAACGGGTGAATTTGCGCTCGGCAAGAAACGGGTCGAGCAGAAAAAACAGCCCCTGAATGACCTCGGCCGGCAGGGTTGCCGAGAATATTCCGAGAGGCGCGAGACAATCGCCGAGAAGGCCGAGGAGGTGCGCCTGAGCCATGCGCTCGGCGTGGAAATCCCACGGCGTCGCCAGCAGTACGAGCCCGGCAAGCCGCCGCTGCCGGCGCAGCGCCAGCGCCAGCGCCAGCAGGCCGCCCATGCAATAGCCGAGGATTGCGAGCGGTTTTCCCGTCGATCGCGCCGCAAAAACAAAGGCGCGGTCGAGACGGTCGACACAGCCCGCCAGATCGAGCCCGGCTTCGCCGGCACCGGGACTGCCCCAATCGACGACCAGCGGGCGTAGGCCGCGACCCGCGAGATAACTCAGGAAGCTGCGCTCGGCCAAAAGATCGAGCACGTAATAGCGGTTGACCAGCGATGGTACCACCAGCACGACCGGTCCGGCGGCGTCGCGACTATAATCCAACAACCCGGTCGCGCCTTCCCGCCAAACGACCGGCGCTGCCGCTGCCGGCCGCCGGTAGGGGTGACGGCGGTAGGCTTCGAGCCCGGCGAAATAGGCCGCGGCGCGGCGCGCGATCTCGGCGTCGAGCGCGTCGGCTACCCGGTCAGACCCGAACGCGGCGATTTCGTCGGCGAGGGCGCGCAGGCGACCGGCCGCCTTGTTCGCCGCGCTGTTCGAGAGCGGTGACACGCTCTTCGAGAACGGCAACGCGATCCGTGAGCTTAGCCACAGTCCGGCGGCACTCGTCAGATGCGCCGGCAACGGGCGCGGCGCCAGCCGCCGGTCCGGCCGCGGTGCCGCCGTCATGCGGCGCGCGGTCGCCGAATGCCCAGCCCCACAGCAGTTCCGTCCCCGCCGGATCGGACAGCAATGCCGTCAGGTATTCCTGCCACAGCGCCAGGTAACGGCGTGCCAAGTCTTCGGCGTCGCTCATCCGCTGCACTATATTCCGATGCCGCCGCCGCGAAAGCGCGCCCCGGCTGACGCGCACGGGTTTGATGCGGCGATCGCGCCGAGACGCTATATTGTGATGGCTGGGAAGCGATCCCTACGGGAGATGGCGCGCGCATGAACACCCCGAACAGCGACAAGGTCAGCGGCGACAAACCCAGCGGCGGCAAGCCCGGTAACAGCAAGCCTGTCATCGTCAAGAAATACGCCAATCGTCGCCTCTACAACACGGCGACGAGCAGCTACGTCACCCTCGACGATCTTGCCAAGCTGATCAAGGAGGGTGGCGATTTCGTCGCCCATGACGCCAAGACCGGCGAGGACATCACCCGCTCGGTCTTGACCCAGATCATCGTCGAGCAGGAGCAGAAGGGACAGAACCTGCTGCCGATCAGCTTTTTGCGCCAGCTGATCTCGTTTTACGGCGACAGCGTCCAATTTCTGGTGCCCGGTTATCTCGAACAGGCGATGGTCGCCTTCCACCGCAACCAGGAGCAGATGCGAAAGAGTTTGCAGGCGACGTTCGGCATCTTTCCATTCGGCCAGTTCGAGGAGATGGGCAAACAAAACATGGCCATGTTCGAGCGCGCGCTCAAAATGCTCACACCCTTTGGCAGCGAGGAAAAACCGCCGCCGACCGACGGAGCGCCGCCGCACCCCGCCGTCGAGGACCCGCGCCTGAAGCGGCTCGAAGCGCAGATCGATGCGCTGACCCGCCAACTCGAAGCCTTCACGCGCGAACGGCAGGAGCACTGAATTCGGCGATGGGCGTCGCCGCGAAGATCTGCGGGCTCACCAGCGCCGCCGCGGTCTCGGCCGCGGTCGAGGGCGGCGCGGCCTATCTCGGCTTTGTCTTCTATCCGCCGAGCCCGCGCGCGGTTTCGCCGGCGCAAGCGGCGCGGCTCTGTGCTGCAATCCCCGAAAGGATCGCGCGGGTGGCGTTGTTTGCCGATGCCGATGACGCGGCGATCACCGCCGTTCTCGACGCGACGCCGATCGACATCCTGCAATTTCACGGGACCGAGAGCCCAGAAAGGGTGGCCGAGGCCAAGGCACTGTTTGGGCGCCGGGTCATGAAAGCGGTCGCGATCGCCGGCCCGGATGACGTTCGTGCTGCTGCACGCTACGAAACGACCGCCGACCTGCTGCTGTTCGATGCCAAGCCGCCGCGCCGGCCCGATGCGTTGCCCGGCGGCAACGGCCTCGCCTTCGATTGGGGTCTGATCGGCGGCCGTTCGTGGGCTCTCCCGTGGATGCTGTCGGGCGGCCTCATTGCCGAATTATTGCCGGAGGCGGTGCGTATCTCGGGTGCGGCTTGCGTCGACGTCTCGTCGGGCGTCGAAAGCCTTCCCGGCCGCAAAGACCCCGCCAAGATCCGCGCCTTCCTCGCCGCCGCCTACGCGCTTTGATTCGGGCGCCGAGCGAAGACCCCGAGTCCGCTCGGGGTGGATCCCAGCCGTTCCCGATTTCCCCGTCCTGTAATGCCTATGCTTTGAAAGCGGTCATTCGCTGCGGAGGCCATCCACCAAAACCCGGCACTGCGTTCTATTATCGACGAAAACGGACAGCTTTCGCCGCGTGACGCCAAGCTCCATCTGAACCGGGGCACGATCATAATCGCCCCTGTCCCCGGACCGGCAACGCCGAAGAAGCCGTTTGTCTGTCCCAAAAACTGGTCCGAGATTGGCGGTTCGCCCGTGGGATCGCGCGAACCTCGCGCCCTCTCGCGTGTCATCGTATGAAGCAGTCCTCCAGTCGGCGGGTCGATCTCCGGCTTCAGCTCGCTGCGACTACCGCAGCCGTCGCGATCGCCGTCGCCGCCGGCGGCTGGTCGGCATGGTCTGGCCGCAGCGAGCGGGCAAGCGCGCCCGCTGCCCTGAGCCAAACGAAACCGGTGCCGGCACTTTCGATCGTCGTGCTTCCGTTCGAGAACCTGTCCGAGGAGCCCGACCAGGAATATTTGGCCGACGGGATCGCCGACGATCTGATGCGCGACCTGTCTCGGATATCGGGCAGCTTCGTCATCGCGCACGACGATGCGGCCGCGATGCTCGCGGACCTTCGGGTCGAGCGGTTCGGGGCGATGCGCGCAAACGTGCGAGCATCGCCTCCTCCATGCCCATCAGCCTCGAATAGCCGACGACATCGGCGGCGAGGATCGCGGCAAGGCGGCGAATTGCAGTCATCGTTCCGGCGCGCCGGCCTTTTGCAGGCCTTCGAGAACGCGGTCGGCCACCTCTCCAATAAGGGGGGTGCTGCCGCTCACCCAGCTCATTGAGAAATCTGGTCGCAGTAGGCGCAAACTCGCGAGGGCCTCTTCCGCCGCGGCGCTGTCGTCCTTCATCGCAGACGCCGCTACGAGCAAATAATTTGCCACGAGGTTCTCAGGCTGTTTATCGATCAGCTTGCGCGCCCAGACCGCGCCATCAGCGTAACGCGCTGCTGCGAAGTGGGCGAACACCATGGCGAACGAGGCATAGGCACCTACAAGCCCATCTGCCGGGCTTAATCTCAATGCGCGCTCAGCGCTCCGGATGGCTTCCTCATTTGCTCCTCGCACAGCAAGTGGGCAACCGAGAAAAGCGAGAGCCAGTGCGAAGTTCGGGTTGAAATCCAAAGCTCGGCGGAACGCCTGCTCCGCTTCGCCGTGCCGCCGCATGCGCCACAACGCTATGCCATGCGTCAGATGTGCCCAAGCATCTCGCTCGTCGAAACTCAGTGCTGCAATCGACTCGGTGAGCGCCTCTTGCAACCGAGGTCGGTGCCCCCGCAAGAGCACCCAGGCGAGTAAGCTACGCGCTTGGCTGTAGCGGGGTGCGATGAGGAGGGCACGGCGGCACAGCGCCTCGGCCTTCACGTTTCCGTCCAATGTCCCCTGGCTTACATG
>DATMKU010000206.1:0-18023 GCA_035570935.1 Allostellaceae bacterium | reverse complement strand
TGTGGTCGCCGACCGCAACCCATTTGACCCCGTGCGCCTTGTAGTCGCGCGCGATCTTCGAAACCATCACGCCCTTTTCGCCGCTCAGCACGTCGATCCCGGTCCCGGTCTCGCCGGTAAAGGCGTTGGTCGCACCCATGAACATGTTGTCGCTGAACTTGTCGAGATGCCCGCGATAGCGCAGCCACGGGCCCGCCGGCGAGATGTGGTCGGTCGTGGTTTTGCCCGCGGTCTTGATCAGCACCGGGCAGTCGACGAAATCCTTGTGGTCCCAGGCGAGCCACGGCTCCATCAATTGCAGCCGCTCGCTGTCCTGGGCGACCTCCAATTTGATCGCGCTGCCATCCGCCGGCGGCGCGATGTAGGTCGCGTGGCCGGCGTCGAAACCATGCGCCGGCACCTCAGGTGCGGCCTTTGGCGGGTCGAGCCGGAATGGCCTGCCCTGAACGTCGGTTAACGAGTCGGTCACCGGGTTGAACGACAGCCGCCCGGCGAGCGCCATCGCCGTCACGATCTCGGGGCTGCCGATAAAGTTCATCGTCGTCGGCTCGCCGTCGTTGCGGCGCGGGAAATTCCTGTTGTAGGAGGTGACGATCGTGTTTGGCACCGCACCTTCGGAGGCCGCGCGCCGCCATTGGCCGATGCACGGGCCGCAGGCATTGGCGAGCACCGTCCCGTCGATGTCCTTCAGCGATTGCATCTGGCCGTCGCGCTCGATCGTCGCGCGCACCGCCTCCGATCCCGGCGTCACCAGAAACGGCGTGGCCGCCTTGATCCCGTGCGCCTTCGCCTGCTCGGCGACATCGGCCGAACGGCTCATATCCTCGTAGGAGGAATTGGTGCAGCTGCCGATCAGTGCCGTCGAGATCCGGTCGATAAACCCGTTCTTTGCATCCGCGACCTCGGCGGCGAGCCTGGAAATCGGCCGCGCCCGGTCCGGCGAATGCGGCCCGACGATGTGGGGCTCGAGCCTTGAGAGGTCGAGTTCGACGACGCGGTCGTAATATTTGGCTGGGTCGGCTTCGACCTCCTTATCCGGTTCGAGGAGGTGCTGGTTCTGCTCGAACAGCGGCACGAGATCGGGTTTGCCGGTCGCCCGCAGGTAGCGCGCCATGTGCTCGTCGGCCGGGAAGACCGAGGTCGTGGCACCGAGTTCGGCCCCCATATTGGTGATCGTCGCCTTGCCGGTGGCGCTGATCGTGCGCGCCCCGGGGCCGATGTATTCGACGATGGCGTTGGTGGCGCCGGACACCGTCAGCGCGCCCGCGACGTAGAGGATCACGTCCTTGGGCGCCGTCCATCCGCCCATCCGGCCGGTGAGGTACACCGCGATGTGCCGCGGATAGAGCACCTCCCAGGGCAGCCCGGCGATGACCTCCACCGCGTCCGCCCCGCCGACGCCGACCGAGCAGGCGCCGAGACCGCCGGCATTGGGCGTGTGCGAGTCGGTGCCGATGATCAATTCGCCCGGAAAGGCGTAATTCTCCAGCACCACCTGATGGATGATGCCGGCGCCCGGCCCCCAAAAGCCGAGACCGAATTTGGCCGCGGCCGAGCGCAGAAAGTCATAAACCTCCTTGTTCTCGGCCAATGACTCGCGCAAATCGGCGCCGCCCTCGACCCGCGCCTGGATCAGGTGGTCGCAGTGGATCGTCGCCGCGACCGCGACCTTGTCGCGCCGCGTCTGCATGAATTGCAACAGGCCGGTCTGGCCGAGAACGTCCTGAAAGACGACCCGGTCGGGGCGCAGCATCAGATAGCTGCGGCCCGGCTCGATTTCCTGGTGCTCCGGGTCGTCGAGGTGCCCGAGCAGGATCTTGTCGGCCAACGTCAACGGCTTGCCCATTCGGCGGCGCACCACGGCGAGGTTGCGCTCCATCGCCTGGTAAATCTTGGCCGCCATTTCCGGGGTTGATTCGATAGAAACCATTGTCGAGCCTTTCTTGCCGATACTTGCAGGCGCTGGTACGAGAACAATCTCGTCTACACCCGGAAAGAAAACGCAACCCACCTGAAGATGCCGGGCCGGAAGAAGTGGCGATGATGCCCGATGCCGCCGCGACCGTCCAGGGAATCTTGGGCGCGGCAAACCGCCCGATCCGGTGATTTCGCGGCGGCCGGTGCGGCGGCGCTGCTCAGCGCACCCCGGCGAGCTGGGCCGCGGCGGCGGGTTTTTCGGGGAGCACCGCGGCAAAGCGCAAGGCAAACACGGCACCGCCGCCGGGCCGGTCGTCGATCGTGACCTCGGCGCGGTGCATTTCGGCGATCCGCGCCACGATCGCGAGGCCAAGCCCGGCATTGCCGCCGCGCCGCCGGTCGCGCCGCCAGAACCGGCGGAAGATTTGTTCGCGCAGCGCTGTTGGCACGCCCGGCCCGCGGTCGAGAACGCTGATCGTCCCCTCCGCCGCGACCCTCAGCTCGACCGTGGTGCCGGGTGCGGTGTGGGCGAGCCCGTTTTCGACAAGGTTGCGCACCGCCCGCGCGATCGTGTCGCCGTTGCCGCGGACCCGGACCGGGCGGCGGGCGCCGATCATCGCCAGGGTCTTGTTCTGCGACAGTGCCAGCGGCGCCAGAAAGGCCGCGACGTCGCCGGCGATCGTGACGAGGTCGGCGGTTTCGCCCTCGGCGATAAACAAGCTGTCGAGTTCGGAGATCTCCAACAGCTGATTGACCAGCCGGCTCATGCTTTCGACGTCGTGGCGCAACGGCTCGGCGACCTCGTTGTCGCCGATCATGTCGATCTGGGTGCGCAGGATCGCAAGCGGGGTGCGCAGCTCGTGCGCCGCGTCGGCGGTAAACTCGCGCTGCCCGCGGAACCCGGCATCGAGCCGGTCGAACGCGTCGTTGACCGCGCGCACCAGCGGCAAGACTTCCGCCGGCATGCCGCTCTCCGGCAATCGCAACTCGATCCGCTCGGGGCCGATCTGTTCGGCGAGCGCCGAGGCGGCGACGATCGGCTGGACCGCGCGGCGAAAGATGAAGACGTCGATCGCCAGCAGCAACAGCAGGATCGGCGCGGTGATCCAGCCCACCCGGGTCAAGAACCCGGCGACGATGTCGTCGATCAGGACGTCGCGATGGGCGAGGTCCTCGTTGACTTGCAGGAACAGCGGCGTGCCGTCGACATCGGTGGTCACGGTGACCCCGTAATATTCATCGCCGGCGCGCTTTTGCGAAAAGAACTGAAACGGCTTGCCGGCCGATGGCAGAGCGGCGATCGGGTGCTTTGCCGGCGGCGACGAAAACAGCACCTGGCCGCTGCGGTCGAGCACGGCAAAGGCGGCGCGGCCGTAATCCTCGGAATAGAACGCCGCCAGATCGGGCGGCAATGACAAGCGCGGGGTTCCCCGCGAGCCGATATCGAGATAGCGCAGGATTTCCGCCGCTTGCTCGCGCAATGCCCGCTGGTGCAACCCCATCGCCGCGTGGTCGAGCATCAGAAAGAGCGTCACCGGTATAAAGATCGAGGTGACGACGATCGCCAGCAGGTGCAGTGCGACAATCCGCGAGACGACGGAGCGAAAGCGGATCACCTCATTTTCTCTCGGAAATCAGATACCCCACCCCGCGCAACGTATGGATTTGAACCGAGGCGTCGACCTCCGCCAAGCGCTTGCGCAGCCGATGGATGTAAACCTCGACGGCATTCGAGCCGATTTCCTGCGACATGCCGTAGAGGTTGCTTTCGAGCAGGTTCTTGCCGACGACGCGCCCGCTGCGCCGCAGCAGATGTTCGAGCACGGCGATCTCGCGCGGGGAAAAAAACAGCGGCTCTTCGCCGACAAAGACCTGGCGCGCAACGGTATCGAGCGTCAAATTGCCGAGCTCGAGCGGAACGCCCAACAGATTGCCGGGCCGCCGCAGCAACGCCCGCAGCCGGGCGATCAGCTCTTCGAGCGCAAACGGTTTGACGAGATAGTCGTCGGCGCCGCTGCCCAGGCCGTTGACGCGGTCCTTGAGGGCGCTGCGTGCGGTCAGGATCAAGACCGGGGTCGCATCGCGGCGCCGGCGCATTTCGCCCAGCACGTCGAGCCCGTCGACATCCGGCAGGCCAAGATCGAGGACGACGATCTCAAAACGGGTGGTCTCCAGCACCGCCATCGCGTCGCTCGCGGTGCCGAGGACGTCGACGACAAACCCGCTCGCCGCCAGGCCGCGCTTCAACAGCTCGGCAAAGCGCTCGTTGTCCTCGATCAACAGCAGCCGCATCGGGTTTCCTGTCGCCCTGACTTTTGCCTTACAGCTGATTTCGCCTTACAAATGCGTTACGCAGTACATTAAGCTGCAAGCGCTCTGATTATCCCCCTTTGGGCGATGCGGAAGGCGATCGGCGGGGCGCCACCGGCCGGCGCGGGTCGGCGGCCGGCGCGCTTGCGAAAGCTCGGTTCAGAAAGCTCGGCTCAGATCGCGTCGAGTTGCCAGGCGACGTCGTTGCCGATGCCCCACAAATAGCCGGCATCGGCTTGGCCGACGAGCACATAGGCGCGGCCCTGATGCCGCCAATACAGCATGTTGACATCCTGCCGGCGGTCGAAGGTGGGCGGGATATCGGGCTGTTTTGACGACCCGATGATTAGGGCCATCGGCCCGATCGCCTTGTTGTCCGTGGTGTAGACGAGCTGTGCCGCCGGGCGGCCGTCAACGACGACGAGGCGCGCGCCGCGGAAATTCAAGCCCCACGGCTTGAGGTCCGGCAGGCGCACCTGCTGCGTCAGGCTTTGGCTGATCTTTTGCAGCGCCTCGCGGGCGTCGCCGGTGGCGGGAACGTCGATCAGCGCATTGTCGCCGGCGGCGACAAACATCTTGAAATAGCCGGCGGCGTTGTCGAGCCACAAATTGTTGGCGACGGCGGCCTCGACCGCAGGCGCCGACGCCGCCCCGGAGCCGCCGCCGGTCAGGATCTCGCCGATCCCGAGATAGCCGGTGCCGCCCCCGGCGAGGAGGCCGAACAGCGATGCCGCGATCGGCAACGCGAAGCGCCAGCGCCGCAGCGCCCCGCCGGAGGCCGCGGCGCGTTTGGGTGCGAAGGCGAGGATGCGCGCACCCGTCGGGGTCGTCGTCGCGCCGCGCGCGGCGGCGATCAGCCGCTCGGGCAGGGGTTCGCGCAGGATCTCGTGATAGGCTTGCCGCAGCAGGGTTGCCGATCGGGCGAGCGCTGCGAGTTTGTCGCGCGCGGTGGGATCGCCGGCGAGCCAAGCCTCGATCTCGCGCCGTTCCGGGGCTTCGGCCTCGCCGTCGAGATAAGCGACGAGACGGTCGTCACTGAGCCTCGACATCGTTCCTACTCCTGCCAATCCCGGCGCCGGCTTCGAGCTGGGCCTGCAGCGCCATGCGAGCCCGCGCGAGGCGGCTCATGATCGTACCGACCGGAACCTGAACCACTTCGGCCGCCTCCCGGTAGCTCAGCCCCTCCACCGTCACCAACAGCAGCGCCGCCCGCTGGTCCGGCGGCAAGCGGTCGACGGCGCGGCGGACCTCGCCCAGCGCCAGCCGGGCTTCCACCCGCCGCATCGCTTCGTCCGACCCCACGCGGTCGCCGGGGAGTTCGGCCTCCTCTTTGCGGACCGTGCGGGCGCGCATCTGATCGATCCAGATCGTCTGTACGATGCGAAACATCCAGCTGTCGAAACGGGTACCCTCCTGAAACTGATGCCGGCGAGCGAGCGCGCGCTCGCAAGCCGCCTGCACGAGGTCGTCGGCCTCGACTATCGAGCCCGCCAGCCCGCGCGCGAATCGCCGCAGCCGAGGCAGCATCGCAATCAGCTGGTCGCTAAACCGGCTGGCGATCGCGTCTTCCTCCGCGGCGAGCGCCGCCGGCTCCACCGATCTCGGCCTCAACGACAACGCACCTCCTGCGAGATTATTCCCGGCATCGCGGCCTCGCCCAGCCGCGGCACCTTTTATACCGCAAATCCCCGTCCTTACCGCAAACCCCCGTCTTTACCCAAACCCCCGTCCGGCGCCGTTTCGCCCGCCGTTTCCACCACTCCCCGCGCCGGGTGGATTGCGCGCCTACCTAGCACGTCGGCGGAATAAGGCGACAGCGTGGCGTTTGCGCGCCGAGATCCCCCGCCGCGATCCATCGCGCGGGGCGCGCCACCCGGCATCCGCCCGCCCGCGCGGCGCAACCCTGCCGCGCCGCCGCGGCGCCGGGTTCGCTCTTCACAAACCGCGGCCGGCGCGGCATTGTGCACTGCCCACCGGTCTGGCCAATCAGGAACCCCCGCGCGATGAACGTTGCCGTCGTCAAGGAAAGGCGCGCGCATGAGCGCCGCGTGGCGGCGTCGCCCGACACCGTCAAGCGAATGGCCGCGATGGGGCTCGACATCGCCGCCGAGACCGGGGCCGGCGAGGGTGCGGGCTTCAGCGACGCGGCGTTCGCCGCCGCCGGCGCGTCGATCGTCCCCTATGCCGAGGTGGCGCTCGGCGACGCCGACATCGTGCTCAAGGTCCAGCGTCCGCTGATCGGCGCCGATGGCGCGCTCGACGAGATGCGCTCGGTAAAGCGCGGCGCGGCGCTGATCGGAATGTTACAGCCATTGCAGAACCCGGGCGACGCCGAGGCTTATGCCGGCGCCGGGATCAGCGCCTTTGCGATGGAATTGGTGCCGCGGATCACCCGCGCGCAGGCGATGGACGTGCTGTCCTCGCAGGCCAACCTCGCCGGCTACAAGGCGGTGATCGACGCCGCCGACGTGTTCGGCCGCGCCTTTCCGATGATGATGACCGCGGCCGGGACGATCAAGGCGGCGCGCGTCCTGGTCATGGGCGCGGGGGTCGCCGGGCTGCAGGCGATCGCCACGGCGCGGCGGCTTGGTGCTATCGTCTCGGCGACCGATGTGCGCGCCGCCGCCAAGGAGCAGGTCGAGAGCCTCGGCGCCACCTTCCTTTCGGTCGACGAGGAGGCGGCGCGCTCGGCCGAAACCGCCGGCGGCTACGCCCGCGAGATGGACGCCGATTACCGCCGCCGCCAGCGCGAAAAGGTCGCCGAGGCGCTGAAGCGCACCGATGTCGTGATCTGCACGGCACTCATTCCGGGGCGCCCGGCGCCGGTGCTGCTGACCCAGGCGATGGTCGCCGAGATGATGCCCGGCTCGGTCATTGTCGATCTCGCGGTCGAGGCCGGCGGCAATGTCGAGGGCAGCCGGCCGGGCGAGACCGTAACCACGGCAAACGGCGTCACCGTGATCGGGCATCTGAACATGCCGTCGCGCATCGCCGCCGATGCGAGCCAGCTCTATGCCCGCAATTTGCTGTCGTTCTTGGCGCTGATCGTCGACAAGGAAGGGCGCTTGGCGATCGACCCGAGCGACGAGATCATCAAGGCGACCCTCTTGACCCGCGACGGGGCGATCGTCAACCCGGCGCTGCTGCCGGCGCCCGCGGCCGCGGCCCCGGTCGCGAGCAACTGACGGAGTAAAGCGATGGCAGACCCCGCGGCGCTGGCTGAGCGCGCCAGGGAGCTCGCCGGCACCGCCGGCCGGCTGACGCATGACTTGCAGGCCCTGGCCTACCAGCTCGCCGCCCAGCCGCCGACCGCGGCGGCTACCATGGGCGGCGTGCCGTTCGTCTACGAGCTGACGGTCTTCGTGCTCGCGGTTTTTGTCGGCTACCACGTGGTCTGGCGGGTGACCCCGGCATTGCATTCGCCGCTGATGAGCGTCACCAACGCGATTTCGAGCGTGATCATCGTCGGCGCGCTGATCGCCGCCGGGCCGGCCGGCGTCAGCTTTGCCAAGGTCATGGGGTTCGTCGCGGTCGCGCTCGCCTCGGTCAACATCTTCGGCGGCTTTATCGTGACCCAGCGCATGCTGCAAATGTTCCAGCGCAAGAAATAACGGGGCGGCTTGTGAGCGAGAACCTTGCGGCGTTTTTCTATCTGATCGCGTCGGTCTGTTTTATTCTGGCGCTGCGCGGCCTGTCCTCGCCGCGAACGGCGCGGATCGGCAATTTCTACGGCATCGCCGGCATGGTGATCGCCGTAATCACCACCTTGCTGACCCCGCATGTGGTCAGTTATTGGCTGATCCTCGCCGGCATCGTCATCGGCGGCGCGGTCGGCACCTATATCGCGCTCAAAATCCAGATGACGGCGTTGCCGCAGCTGGTGGCGGCGTTTCACAGCCTGGTCGGCCTTGCCGCGGTCTGCGTCGCCGCCGCGGCGTTCACCGCCCCGCAAGATTTCGGTATCGGCGTGCCTGGTGCGATCGAGCGCGCGAGCCTGGTCGAGATGTCGATCGGCATGGCGATCGGCGCAATCACCTTTACCGGTTCGATCGTCGCCTTCGCAAAATTGCAGGGTCTGGTCAGCGGCCGGCCGTTGATGTTCTTCGGCCAGCATCTCTTGAACGCCGGGCTCGGCATCCTGCTCGTCGTGCTGATCGCGATTTTTGTCGGAACCGGCGCGGCGGCGGTGTTTTGGCTGTTGCTGCTGTTGTCGCTCGTACTCGGGTTTTTGCTGATCGTGCCAATCGGCGGCGCCGACATGCCGGTCGTGATCTCGATGCTGAACTCTTATTCCGGCTGGGCCGCCTGCGGCATCGGCTTCACTCTGTCGAACAGTCTGCTGATCATCACCGGGGCGCTCGTCGGCTCGTCCGGCGCGATCCTCAGCTACATCATGTGCAAGGGGATGAACCGTTCGATCGTCAATGTGATCCTCGGCGGGTTCGGCACCGAGGGAGGTGCTGTCGCCGCCGCGACCGCCATCGGCGACCGCTCGGTCAAATCCGGCAGCGCCGAGGACGCCGCCTTTATCTTGAAAAATGCCGGCTCGGTGATCGTCGTCCCCGGCTATGGCATGGCGGTGGCGCAGGCCCAGCATGCGTTGCGCGAAATGTCAGACCTCCTCAAAAAGGACGGGGTCGAGGTGCGCTACGCGATCCATCCGGTGGCCGGGCGCATGCCCGGGCACATGAATGTGCTGCTCGCCGAGGCCAATGTGCCCTACGACGAAGTCTTCGAACTCGACGAGATCAACCGCGACTTTCCGTCGACCGATGTCGCCTTTGTGATCGGCGCCAACGACGTGACCAACCCGGCGGCCAAAACCGATCCCGCCTCGCCGATCTACGGCATGCCGATCCTCGATGTCGAACGCGCCAAGACCGTCCTGTTCGTCAAACGCTCGATGGCCTCGGGCTACGCCGGGGTCGAGAACGAGCTGTTCTACCGCAACAACACGATGATGCTGTTCGGCGACGCCAAAAAAATGTGCGAGGAAGTCGTCAAGGCGATGGAATAGCGGCGGTCCCCCGCCAACCGCTTCGCGATATCAGGCGGGCGCGATGGCGGCGGGTTTCCTCGGGGATGGGCGGCAGCGCGGCCGTGCCTGCCCGAAGACGCGCGCATTGTCGCCGGGCGGGCAGCGTTGGGATGAAGATGCGCCGCGAAACCGCGTAGCGTGATTTCCGGTCGCACACCGAGCGCGGGCGCCGCCGGGCGGGCGGCGAGCGGGCGCCGGACGCCGGCGGCACTGCCTCCCCCCAACGTGCTGCGCGGCATCGCGCTGATGTGCCTCGGCGTCGCGATGTTCCCGTTCATGAACGCCGCGGTCAAATTGCTGACCGCGCACTACCCGGTCATGCAGATCGTCTGGGCCCGCTTTACCGGGCACCTGATCGTCATGCTGGTCGTATTTTGCCGCGCTATGGCCGGCGCTTGCTGGCGACGCGGCGGCCCGGTGTTCAGCTCGCGCGGTCGATGCTGAATGCTGGTCAGCAACCTCGTCTTCGTCGTCGCGATCGGCCGGGTGCCGCTCGCCACCGCCTCGGCGATTGGTTTCACCTCGCCGCTGCTGGTGACCGCAACCACCGGCGAGCATCGGTCCCCAGCGCCGGACCCAGAAGACGCGTTATAACTCGATAGCTCGCCCCCCAAATTCCGAAACAACCTGTCGCAGGTTGGCATCGCGGCTAACCAAGACCGCCTTATACTTGATCGCTGTTTCAGCAATCAAAATATCGCGCATTTTGTTGAGGTCTCCCTTGTCTTTAGTTTTATTCTGGGAGTCTAGTTGCCTAAGCCGCTCAATCATTCTTTGGAAATTTCCACTTTTGTTGCTCCAGTAAGCTTGATTCCACCCGGCCCCTTCGATACCCCAAGCGAAACTTGACGCGGGTTCGGTCGATGGATTGATCTCCTCGAATACCGCGAGAAGGTCTGCTCGCCTCGCGCTGTTCCGGGTCGCGCGCAATTCAGCGGCTTGGACCCCAATGACGAGCAGACGGTGCTCCGTAAGCGACATAGTGGATACCTTCCCGTCTAGCACGTCATTAAACACGTTGGTATCAAGCATATAGCGTGGGATCAGGCCGATGTTGCGGTCCTTCATTGAGGCACCTTCGCGAGTACGCTTTTGCAGACATCGGGGTCGTTGAAGAGCACCATGTCGCTGCCGTCGTCACCGCGGTAAAGCATAATCCCTGGAGGGGTTCCTGATACAGGCTTTATCGTGACGCCCATTGCGGCGAAGTGCGCGACGAAGTCGGCGGGGGTGTGCATTTGCCCGCCGCCGTAATAAAGGCGCTGCATGCTATCGTCGAGGTCGTCGAGAGGTACACAAATCTCGGGGCCGACATGGCCGACGTACCAGCGTTCGGCAGCAGCGGCGACCCAAGCACAGATTGCGCAAGATACCGCCGCGGCGGCTAATAGCCTTCCCATCATCCTTACCACTGTATCGCACCCGTGCTGAACGCATACAGCGCTTTTGCCGGAGATGACTTCCCGCCCGCGCGCGGCACGCTAAAGTTTGGCGAGATGGCGGGGGTCAGTGAAAAGCGCGCAACCTGCCAATCAACATCCTGTGCCTCTGGCATCTCTGCGGGGGTCTGTCAAAGTCATATAGTGTCTGCGTTATAGTAATTATTTTAGGCAATCGGAAAATCCAGAGCTTAATGATCTGGTCGCTCCCGCCTCTCCGGGGAGGAATCCAGCTGGTCCCATTGAATGCCGGAAAGAAATGACAGCCAGCGATTGGTTTCGCGCAATGCGTTCAACACCGCGGACACGAACCACAGGTTGAGACCTAGCAGTGTCAGCGTGCTGAGTTCAAACCAATGGATAATTATCCATTCCACGTTGCGCGCTCCAATGCAGCCCTTGGTCGGTCGGCAGATTGCACTAGAGCTAGTGGTGCGAACCTGACAAATGACTCCCGCCGCCTTTCAATCCGTCACCCCCGCGAAAGCGGGGGTCCAGGGCAAGTACTCGCGCTGGCGGCCCTGGATACCCGCTTTCGCGGGCATGACGAGGGAGGCAGAGTTTGTGGGTGCCAAGCGTCAGAAGTGTACCACTAGAGCAGCTTTCGACCAAGCTGCCACGCTGTCATTGCGAGGAGCGTAGCGACGAAGCAATCCCGAATGGGCGATAGCTCAGCGGCCCGAGATTGCTTCGCTTCGCTCGCAATGACGGCAGGGGAGGTTCGATCAGATCGGAACCGCTAGCAGGTCTCTTTTGTACGGGTACTGTAGACGGCGCTGCCCGCGAGACTTTGGCGCTGGGGCTCCGGCGGTCACTCGCCGCTCGGTCGATCGGCGGGGTCTGCTTCGCTGGCGGGATCGGGCGGGTCGGCGACCGCCGGCGGCACAGCGGATGCGACCGCGGCGGCGCGGGGCGGGTCCGCGGCTTGGGCACGGGCGAGCCTGGCGAGACGCTCTTTGAGAAGAGTGAGCGCGTCCTCGCCGCGCGCGCCGATCGTGGCCGGTTCGGCGGCGACCGCTTGCGGATCGGCCTTGCGCAACAACTCGAACAACAGTTTGGTCGCGGCGAGGTCAGCCCCGGCCGAGCGCTCGACCAGACTGCGGATCATCAGCTCGCGCTTGGTCGGGCGCCGCCGCCGCTTGCCGTCGGGGTTGACGGCCGGGGCGTCGAGCGCGTGCCGCAACATCGCCGCGAGGTTCGTCGAACCGCGCGGCCGGCCGCGCGGATTGGCGTTGTTGCCGATCTTGAACCGGGTCGCAACGGGCGGTTTGCGATAACCGATTTCATAATTTTTTGGCCCGTCACCCGCCAATCGCCCGCCCCATGCTCAACCCCTCTGTACAAGCCGATCTGCAAACCCCAAATCTGCGGGTATAATATCTGAAATCGCACGAGTTGTCAATGCAGCAATGTCAGATGATAAAAATCCCGTCAATTCCCGGTTCGGCGCAATCTATTCCCGGTTTATCGCCGAAGAATTCCCGGTTTGCGTACCCTGAAAACTCACCGGTATCCATTATAAGGCATTGAAGAAAATACAATTTCTGGCAACGCAGGCCGGGTTCGACGCAGAAAAATCCCGGTTGTTTCCCGGTTCGACGGGAATTTCGCCGGCTCTGACCGCCGCAACACGAACCGCGGCGGCTGGACGGCCCGGCCCCTTTTGCTTGGGTCGCGCCGTCCGCTCCGGATCGAGGTTCTTCCTCCTCGCCCGTCGCGCCGCCGGCGGTCAGCGCACCGGCGAGAATGCCGCCGGGATCAGCAGCTTGTTTTCCTGGCGGACCGGCCGCACCCCGGCCTGCGGCGGCCACGCGCCGCCCGGTCGGCGCGACTCCTCGCGAACGCGGGCGCGCTCGTTGAGGTCTTTGTAGACCCAGATGTGCGTGAACCGGTTGAGCCCGCCGAGTTCGTTCGTCCAGCAGGCGGCGAGCGGCGAGAATTTCTCACGCGCCTCGATCGCCTTGCCCCAGGCGTCGAGCACCTTTGGAATGTCGCCGGGGGCATAGGTATAGGTGCGCATCTCGTAGACGTTGCCGGTGCCGTAGTCGCGGCTGCCGAGCGCGCGCATGAACGGCGCCGGGTTCATGATCTCGGCCTCCTGGGCGACGATGAACTCGCCGCCACCGGGCATCGCGTTGCGCTCGGCGTCGTTGGCCATCGCCGCGCGCACCCGCGTGCGATGCGCCAGATCGTCATAGGGATAGACATGGACGACCTGGTTCAGCGGCCCGAACTCGGTGTGCCAGAAGCCGCCCAGCGGCGAATGCCTCAACCGCGAGGGCAGCCTCTTGTGATAGCGCTCCTCGAATTCGGCCACGGTGCCGGGGCGCAGCGTATAGGTGCGGACTTCGTAGATCATCGGCGCATCCTCCAACGGGTAAAGGTTAGCGAGGTGTCATGCGCAGCGAACTGATAGCGCGTCCTAACCATACCACCATGCCGCCTTCGCCCGCCACGACAACGAAGCAAAGCGGATCGCAGCGGGAGCAAAAATCAAGGGCAGGATTGCGGTGCGCAAGCGACCGGGCCGACACACGCGGCGTCGCGCCCGCTGCCAATCGCGGGTGGATCAGTGGCCAACCATTCGCACCAGCGCCAGCATCGCGCCGATGATCGCCATGACATTGATGATAACGGCGCCGGCGATCATGCCAAACATCCATTTCAGGATGTCGGCCTTGGTTTCCGCAATATCCCGCTGGATGTCGCCCCTGAGTGCCGCGATCTGTTGCTGCAGGTCGCTTCTGACCGCCGTGATCTGTTGCTGCAGGTCGCTTCTGACCTCCGCGATCTGCTGTTGAAGGTCGGCCCTGAGCTCCGCGATCTGCTGTTGAAGGTCGGCCCTGAGCTGAGCGAGGTCGGCCTTTGTCGCCAGCACATTCAAATCCGCGTCGCGGGAGGCCTTGAACAGTTCGGTGATCGCCTCCGCCTGCCCTTCGGGCATGCCGGCAGCGGTCAACGTCTTGACCGAGGAATGGGTGTCAAAGGCGGCAATCACCGTCGCACCATCAGTCGGCCGGCGGGCGGTGTCAACCGAGGCCAACGGCCCCGGCTGGACGGGTCGAACCCCAGCGGGTGCGTGGGCCAGGCAGCAATCGCCGCCGGGGGCGCCGGCTCAGCCCGAGGCGTGGCGATTAAAGACGGCGAGGCCGCGCAACACGTCCAACGCCTGGGTCAATTGCTCGTCGCTGGCGCCGCCCATCTCGCCGGTCGCCACTGACGGGGCCGATTTTGCCGGCGGTGTCGCGGTCGCCCCAGGCGGCGCCCCGGCTGGGGCGGACTTGGCCGCCGGGGCCGGCTGGCCCGGTGACGCGGGCGTCGTTCCCGGCGCCGCCGCCGACGATGCCGGCTGATCGGGGTTCTTCAACGCGCCCGGCAAATCAGCCTCGTGCAGCCCTTCCTCATTGGCGAATTTTTCGAGCTTGAGCGGCGTCACGACGAGATCGGGATCGAGTCCCTTGCCGTCGATCTGGTGCCCGTCAGGCGTCGTAAAGCGGGCCGTGGTTAGCCGGATGGCGCCGCCGCTGGCGAGCGGGATCAGGGTTTCGATGGCGCTTTCGCCAAACGTCTTGGTGCCGAGCAATAAGGCGCGGTGATTGTCCTGCAACGCGGCTGCCACCAGCTCGGCCTCGTCCGCGGTGCCGCCATTGACCAGCACAACGATCGGCAGACCTTTGACAAGGTCGGCCGGGGTCGCGCTGATGTGCTTGGCGCTGGCGGTATTGTGCTTTTCGACGAGGGCCACGTCGCCCTTGTCGAGAAACGCGTTGGCGGCGGCGACCGCGTCCTCGAAACTGCCGCCGGGGTTGTTGCGCAAGTCGATCACGATGCCGGCGAGTTTGCCCCCGGTCTGTTGGCGCAGATCCTGCGCAGCGGCGGTCAGCGCCGCCTGCGTGCCGTCGTCGAACCCGGCCAGCCGCAGATAGCCGATGTTGCCGTCCTCGACCCGCGACGAGACCGTCTGCAAATGCCCGACGGCGCGCTTGAGGGTGAGCTTGAGCGGGGCGTTTTCATCGCCGCGCTGCAGGGTCAGCCCGACCGTGCTGCCGATCGGGCCGCGCAATTTCTGCTCGGCCTCGGCGAGCGTCAGCTCATAGGTCGGCTCCTTGTCGATCGCCAGAATCAGATCGCCGGGCTTGATCCCGGCGGCCGCCGCCGGCGAGCCGTCGCGCGGCGAGATCACCTTCAGCTCGCCTTTGGTCAAGGTCAGCGCCGCCCCGATCCCGACCTCGCCGCTCGCCTCCGGCTCGTTCAACGCCTTGAGCGCCGCGGGGTCGATATAGGAGGCGTTCGGATCGAGCCCGGTCAGCAAGCCGGTGATCGCTGCCCCGACGAGCTTGCCGTCGGCGACCGGGTCGACCGAGTCCTCGCGAATTCGCTCATACGCCTCGTCGAACAGGTTCAGCTCGTCGTAGACCGCGTCCTTGCCGCCCTGCTGCGGCGGTTGCTGGGAATGCCCGGCGAGCGGGACAACCGACGCCATCGCCACGATAACCATCGCCAGTTTACGCACGCGAATTACCTCCGATGCCGCGCCTCGGCCGCAAAAGTGTCGGCTACGGCTGTTCTGCGACCGGCGCTCGACAATCCGAATTCGGACCCTAACCCAGCAAAAATGGCATTACCATGGTTCTCGCCGCACTCCGTGCGGCGAGAACCACGGTAGGGGCGATCGGATGGACCTGTTGGCCCGAATTAAAGAGGCCCCGTTGCCGTTTGCCGCACTGCTCGGCGTCGAGTTCCTCAGCGCCTCGACCGATCGCATCGTCGCGCGGATGACCGTGCGCGAGGAATTGTGCACCCGTCCGGCAGTCCTGCATGGCGGCGCGGTCATGGCATTTGCCGATACCCTTGGTGCGGTCGGTACGATCGTCAATCTACCCGAGGGCGCCGGGACGGCGACGATCGAGAGCAAGACCAACTTTATCGCCGCCGCACCCGCCGGCACGCAGATCATCGGCGAGGCGACGCCGGTTCACCGCGGCCGCCGGACGATGATCTGGCAAACCCGCGTGACCAACCCCGAGGGCCGGCTCCTGGCCCTCGTCACCCAGACCCAGCTCGTCCTGTAATCGGTTACAGATAGTCCCGCACCCCCTCGAGTTCGTCGAGCGCGCTCGCTGGAGAGATCAGCAAAACCTCATCGAACCCGATCTGCTCGATCCGTTTCAGCCGCGGGCGGGCGTCGTCGGGCAGGCAGACCAACGAGACCCGGGCCCGTTCGGCGAGGCTGCCCGGCTCCGGACGGTTGTTGAGATCGACGACGACGTTGGCGAGAACCGCGTTGGCGCCGCCCGCCTCGCGATAGATCCGCATGCCGTTTTCGAGATCCTCCCAGCTGCTGTAGAGCCCGGAGGCGATCCAGCCCTGGCAATGCCTCGCGGCATAGGTGATCCAGCGCGGATTGCGCCAGGCGCCGAGCAGGATCGGCGGCCCGCCCTCGCTGCCCGGCCACGGCGTCAGCGCCCCGCCGTTGACCGTGTCGCCGCGCCAAGTGCGCCGCATGATGTCGAGCGAGGCCATCAAGGTGCGGAAGCGCTGGGAATAATCGGCGCCAAAGAGGTCGAAATCCGCCTGGGTCGAGCCGCTGCCGACGCCAAGCCGCAGCCGGTTGCCCGATAATGCCTGAACCGATTGAACCCGATGGGCGAGGTCGATCGGATGGCGCAGCGAAACCTGCAGCACGGCTGTCCCAAGCTCAACCCGCTTGGTGACCGCGGCGAGCGCGCTGAGCGCCACCATCGGCTCCAAAGTAGCCCGGCCGCGGCCGAGCGAATCGGTTACCCAGATCCCGGGAAACCCGGCGGCCTCGATCCGCCGGGCATAATTGGCGATACGGTCGAGCGAGTGGCCGCGCGGCTCGGCGCCGGGGTGCATGAACGTGACGATACTCAATCTCATAGCCGACTTCTCCGCGAGGATGTTGCCGACCCAACCCCGCCTGCGCTGAATAAATGATCCGCCGACAATGCCCGATCCGCGCGGGCTGTGCCAACGGTGGAATTGGCTCAGCGCCGCGGCGGCGGAACTCGACTTGAAGACGCACCGGCCCGCGCCGGTGCGGCGGGTGATGATCCCTGCTGGTCTGCACCATGCCCATGCAGCCGCCACCGACAAACCATGCAGCCCGTGATCGAAATTGTCGCCATTGAACTCGTCGCTGCAGATGCCGATCGAGTCGCAGCCGATGAAGGTGTTGAAAATCTTGTTGTCGAAAACCCCTGAATGCTGGACGAGCGCGCGGCCGGACGGGCCGCGGCCCAGACGAGCAGCACCGCCCTTTCTCGACCGGGTCGAGACGGTCTTGGCTGAAGCGTGCTCGATGCCGGTGCCGCACCCGCGGGTGGAACCCGGTTCTTAGCCGATAGACTCCGAGCCGCTCGCGGCTATGCTACCGGCCGAGAGGCGCCGCATAGGCAATTGTCGGGTTCGGCTCGCAATTGTCGACCAGGCCGGAATCACTGCGAAAGCGAAGGGAAGAATGCTCACGATCATCGATACCAAGGCCGAGCTCGCCAAGCTCAAGATGTTGCGCGGACGCACCCCAGAGACGCCCGAAGCCGATCGAGAGGGCGCCTTTGCGCGATTGGCGCCGTACCGCGACAGCGCCATCAACGTCGCCAAATTTTCCGGAGAAGGCCCCTGGGAGCGTCACGTCAATGGCGACGAAATCGTGCAAGTCGTTGATGGCGCCACGACCTTTCACATCATGTTTGAGGACGGCCCGCAATCCTTCTCGCTAAAGGCGGGGATGGTGGTAATCGTCCCACAAGGAAAATGGCACCGCTTTGAGGCGCCGGATGGGGTCAGCCTGATGACCACGACACCCCAGCCGACCCAGCATCTGACCTTTGCGATCGACGACCCGCGAACCCTCGACTAGCCACGCGGTCATGGTTTCGGCGCGCCGGCTCCGTCAGCCGCCTTCGAGTTTGGGGATGAAGAAGACTTCGCTGTCCTGGCGCAACGGCTGAAGATAGCCGATTTCGTGGATCTCGCCGTCGATCGCGACCGTGGTCTCTTCTTCGAGATGCGCACCCAGGCCGGGGTAGAGCTTGTCCAAGGCCTTGATGACGCCGCGCAGGTTGCTTGCCGGAATCGCGAATTCGCGCACGCCGCCGGTGTAGCGACGGCTGAACCCGCTCGACAAGACCACCCGCGCGGCCGTCTCGGGCATATTGCCGGCCCTAGTCGTCCGCAGCCGCGTCGAGCGCTGCGCGCACCTTCGGCGGCGACATCGGCAATTCGGTCAGCCGGCGGCCGATCGCATTGTCGATCGCGTTGGCGATCGCCGCCATCGGCGGAACGATGTTGACTTC
>DATMKU010000205.1:0-8617 GCA_035570935.1 Allostellaceae bacterium | reverse complement strand
GGCGCTGACGCTCGGCGCCGATCTCGCCGACGAGGATGCGGTCCGCACCCTGCTGCCGCAGACCGAGCGCGCCTTCGGCCCGGTCGGCGTTCTCGTCAACAGCGCGGCGGTTTTTGGCGATGACACGATTTTGACGGTCAGCCGCGAGAGCTGGGATCGCCATCTCGCCGTCAATCTGCGGGCGCCATTCGTCCTGATCCAAGAGATGGCGGCGCGGCTGCCCGAGCACGCCGGCGGGGTTGTCGTCAACATGCTCGACCAGCGGGTCTGGTCGCTGACCCCGTATTTTGTTTCCTACACCCTGTCGAAGGCGGGGTTGTGGACGCTGACGCAGACCATGGCGCTGGCGCTGGCGCCGCGCATCCGGGTCAACGGCATCGGCCCCGGCCCGACCCTGCCGAGCCCGCGGCAAAGCCCCGAGCAGTTTGTCCGCCAGCGCGCCCAGATGCCGCTCGGCCGCGGCACCAGCCCGCCGGAAATCGTCGCGGCGATGCGGTTCATCCTCTCGGCGCCGGCCTTGACCGGGCAGATGATCGCGCTCGACGGCGGCCAGCATTTGGGTTGGGCACAGCCGCAACGGACCCCGGCGATAGAATAGTGATCTCGCGCAATGCGCGAATCGAGACACCTGGTAAAACGGTTTTGTAAGTGAGACTCTATCGTGGTTTCGTTGGTCGGTGAGAAACGGCGGCCATGTTGTTCACAGAAAGTGTGACCGATATGAGACAATCGTTTCGGTTCACCGCGAGCGGCTTGAATTCAGACGGCATTAACCATTTTCGGAAAACACCAGATAATATCAACCGGTTAACTGTATGCCTATTTTTTAGGCAAAGAGCAGAGAACCGACGATAAGCCGTTTTCTCGCTCTCGCCGGCCGAAGTTTTCAACAATGTTACCCACAGGTTTCGTGGATATCGGCGAAGCGGTTTGAATTATGAAGCCAGCACAACCAGTTGACGCGCCGATGACGGAACCTTGTTCGCCGACCATTGCCGATCGCCGTCCCGTGCGGCGCCAGAAGCCGCCGCCGATGGACCCGCGCCGGGCGCCGGCGGGGGTCGCCGCCGGTCCGCTCGCCGACGCGCAGTCAGATGTGGAAACACCCAACGCCGAGGCCGATTTCGAGCCGGGCGCCGACGGCGAGGCGCCGGCGGGAGCAGCGACCGGGATCGCTCGCGGCATAGCGGTCATTCGCGCAACGCTCAGGACGATGCCGGCAACCCCCGGCGTGTATCGCATGCTCGACCGCAAGGGCGACGCTCTCTACGTCGGCAAAGCGCGCAACCTGAAAAGCCGGGTGCAGAACTACGCCCACGCCGCGACGCTGTCCAACCGGCTGCGGCGCATGGTGGCCGAGACCGCGGCGATGGAAATCGTCTCGACCCACACCGAGGCGGAAGCGCTGCTGCTCGAGTGCAACATGATCAAGCGGCTGATGCCGCGCTTCAACGTCCTGTTGCGCGACGACAAATCGTTTCCGCTGATCCATTTGACCGCCGACCATGCCTTTCCGCAGCTGACCAAATATCGTGGTGCGCAAAACAAGGACGGCGATTATTTCGGGCCGTTCGCCTCGGCCGGGGCGGTCAACCGCACCCTTGTCACATTGCAAAAGGCGTTTCTGCTGCGCTCGTGCAGCGACAGCATCTTCGCCAACCGCACCCGCCCATGCCTCCTGCACCAGATCAAGCGCTGCAGCGCGCCCTGCGTCGGGCGGATCGGCCGCGAGGACTATGCCGGCCTGATCGAAGAGGCGCGGGCATTCCTCGCCGGCGGCAGCGACGCGATGCAGCAGCGGCTGGCGGGGGAGATGCAAGCGGCCGCGGCGGCGCTCGATTTCGAGGCGGCGGGGCTGATCCGCGACCGCATCCGCGCGCTGACCCTGGTCCAGGGCCATCAGGACATCCACGTGCCCGGCGTCGTCGACGCCGACGTCATCGCGGCGCATCAAGAGGGCGGGCAGACCTGCGTCCAAGTGTTCTTTTTTCGCGGCGGCCAGAACTGGGGCAACCGCGCGTATTTCCCGAGCCATGACCGCCAGCTTTCGGTCGAGGAAGTGCTGGGCTCGTTTGTCGGCCAGTTCTACGACAACCGTCCGAAGCCGCCGCTGGTGCTGCTGAGCCACCGGCTCAACGAGCAGCCATTGGTCGAGGAGGCATTGTCGCTCGGCGGCGCGCGGGTGCGCCTCGCGGCGCCGCAGCGCGGCGACAAGAAAAAGCTCGTCGGCCGGGTGCTCGCCACCGCGCGCGAGGCGCTCGGCCGGCGTCTCGCCGAGAGCGCCTCGCAGCGCCGATTGCTCGAAGGGGTAGCCGCGGCCTTTGGCCTCGAAGCGGCGCCGAACCGCATCGAGGTCTACGACAACAGCCACATCCAGGGCACCAACGCGGTCGGCGCGATGATCGTCGTCGGGCCCGAGGGCCTGATCAAGGGCGCTTACCGCAAATTCAACATCCGTGGACTGGCGACTAGGAGCGAGAGCCGACGTGGCGACGTTGCCCTCGCCGCCCTTCAGGGGGGAGAGGGCGGGGACCCATCGCGAAGCGAGGGGAAGGATGAACTGGGTTTAGGCGGCCGTCTCGTCGCCCCCACCTCAACCCAACCCTCTCCCCCCCCAGGGGCGGAGAGGAGGAAAGATCCGGGGCCCACCCGGTATTCCCGCGACCGCGCCGTGCGGGGGTCAGCAGACGCCAGCGCCGGCGGCGACGACTACGCGATGATGCGCGAGGTGTTGCTGCGCCGCTTTGCCCGGGCGCTGAAGGAAGATCCTGAACGCGAGCAGGGCAACTGGCCCGACCTCGTGCTGATCGACGGCGGCCAAGGTCAGCTCCACATCGCGCAGGGCGTTATGGACGAACTCGGCATCGCCGATGTCGCGATCGTCGGCATCGCCAAGGGGCCCGATCGCAATGCCGGCCGCGAGCGTTTCTTCATCCCCGGCCGGCCGCCGTTTTCGCTCGATCCGCGCGACCCGGTTTTATACTTTCTGCAGCGTTTGCGCGACGAGGCCCATCGCTTTGCGATCGGCACCCACCGCGCGCGGCGGACAAAGGCGATCGGGCGCTCGCCGCTCGACGAGATTGCCGGCATCGGCGCGCGCCGCAAGCAGGCGCTGCTGCACCATTTCGGCTCGGCCCGCGCCGTCGCCCGCGCCGGGCTCGGCGAACTCGAACGCGTCGCCGGCATCAGCAGAACTGTCGCAAAAAAGATTTATGATCATTTTCACGCCGATGGCTAAGATGGCTTTGTTATTCTTGTAATGCTGATCCGCCGGGGGTGGCGCGTGCCGCTGACCAGCCTGCCGAACCTGCTGACCTTGTCGCGCATCCTGGTGATCCCGGTGGTGATCGCGAGCTTTTACGTGCATGGCGACTACGCTCGCTGGTTTGCCTGCGCGCTGTTCTCGGCGGCCGGGGTGACCGACTGGCTCGACGGGCACATGGCGCGGCGCTGGCAGCAGCAATCCGAGATCGGCCGGTTCCTCGACCCGATCGCCGATAAGCTCTTGGTGTCGGCGACGTTGTTCATGTTGACGACGTTCGGCCGGCTGTCGGCCGGCGCGGTGTTCCCGGCGCTGGTGATCTTGTGCCGCGAAATCCTGGTTTCGGGATTGCGCGAATACCTCGCCGGGCTGCGCGTCGGCATGCCGGTCTCGCGGCTCGCCAAGTGGAAAACCACGATCCAGATGGTGGCGATCGGCTTTCTGATCGTCAGCGACGCCGGCCCGAGAGTTATTCCGGTCGCCGGGATCGGCGAGATTTTGCTGTGGATCGCCGCACTTTTGACCCTTGTCACCGGCTATGACTATTTGCAGGCCGGATTGCCGCACATCATCCGGCGGCGCCGCGGCGGCGCGATCGGCCGCGGCAAATCCAGCAACCCCGCCTGAGGGCGCGTTGCCGCACCGGCTGCGAGCCCCCAAGTGAAGCGATAGGGACGCGCGGCGATGCGCATCTTTGGCCTCGCCGGCTGGAGCGGGAGCGGCAAGACAACCCTGATGACGGCGTTGATCCCCGAATTCGTCGCGCGCGGCATTTCCGTGTCCACGGTCAAGCACGCGCACCACGCCTTCGACGTCGACCAGCCGGGGAAGGATTCGTGGCGCCACCGTCAGGCCGGGGCCAGCGAAGTCATGGTCGTGTCGGAACGGCGCTGGGCGTTGATGCACGAATTGCGCAACGAGCCGGAACCCGGCCTCGACGAACTCCTGCCGCGAATGACGCCGGTCGACCTGCTGCTCGTCGAGGGGTTCAAACGGCATCCGCATCCCAAGATCGAAGTCTACCGGCGGTCGCTGGGAAAATCGCCTCTGTATCCCGATGACGGGTATGTGGCCGCCGTCGCCTCCGACGAGAGGCTGCTCGGGCTGCCGCTGCCGTGGCTGCCGCTCGACGATGCGGCAGCGGTCGCCGATTTCATCCTCCGCCATAACGGGCATGCGCGATGGCCCAGCTGAGCGACGATTGCTTCGCCTTTGGCGGCGCGCTGCTGACGGTCGAGGAGGCGCTTGCTCGCATCAGCGAACGGGTGACCTGCGTCGTCGGCAACGAGACCGTCCCGCTGCGCGCCGCCGCCGGCCGGATTCTGGCGTGCGATCTTTTAGCACCGATGAATTTGCCGCCGCACGCGAACAGTGCCGTCGACGGCTATGCGGTGGCGTTTACCGATCTTTCGCCCGAAACTGAAACCGAATTGCCGGTGGGCGGCCGTGCCGCGGCGGGCCATCCGCTCGACCGCCCGATCCGCCGCGGCGAGGCGATCCGCATCTTTACCGGCGCGCCGATGCCCGACGGCGCCGACACCGTGCTGATGCAGGAGGACTGCGTCGTCGCCAACGGCCGGGTGCGGCTGAAGTTTGGCATCCGCAAGGGCGCCAACCGCCGGCACGCCGGCGAAGATGTGGCCAGCGGCGAGACCGCGCTCGCGGCCGGCCGGCGGCTCGGACCCGCCGAAATCGGTCTTGCCGCGGCGCTCGGCTATCGCGAGCTGCCGGTGTGCCGCCCGCTGCGGGCGGCGCTGCTGTCCACCGGCGACGAAGTGCGCGAGCCGGGCGCCGCGTTGCCGCCGGGCATGATCTACGACGCGAACCGGTTCATGCTCGCCGCCATGCTCGAAGGGCTCGGCTGCGTCGTCGGCGATTTCGGCATCCGGCCCGACCGCGAGGCGGCCCTCGTCGACACGCTGAGGGTGGCCAGCGGCGATCATGATTTGATCGTGACCTCGGGCGGCGTCTCGACCGGCGACGAGGACCATGTCAAGGCGGCGGTCGAACGTCTCGGCGTGGTGCATTTCTGGCGGCTGGCGATCAAGCCGGGACGGCCGATGGCGTTGGGCCAGGTCGCGGGCGTGCCGTTGATCGGATTGCCTGGCAATCCGGTCGCGGTCGCCGTGACGTTTGCGGTGCTCGCCCGGCCGTTGATCCTCAAGCTCGCCGGCACCACGGCAAGTGCGCCGCGAACGTTTCCGGCGCGCGCCGGGTTCGCCTATCGCAAAAAGCCCGGGCGGCGCGAATATCTGCGCGCGCGGCTGGAGCGTGACGGCAATGCCCTCGTTGCCGTCAAACACCCGCGCGACGGCGCCGGGATCTTGTCCTCGATCGTGCAGTCGGAGGGTCTCGTCATCCTCGATGAGGCGACCGGCGATCTCGCCGCGGGGACGATCGTCGAGTTTCTGCCGTTCTCCGAGGTGCTCGGGTGAGGGTTCTGTATTTCGCCTGGCTGCGCGCCCGCATCGGCTGCGCCGAGGAGGAATTGGCGTTGCCGCCGGAAATTCGCGACGTGGCGAGCCTGCTCGCCTGGCTTAAGGCGCGCGGGCCGCGTCATGCCGAGGCGTTGCGCGATCTCTCGGTCGTGCGGGTCGCGGTCAATCAGGATTATGTCGGGGGCGAGCATCCTGTGCACGCCGGCGACGAGGTCGCGATCTTTCCGCCGATGACCGGAGGCTGAAGCGATGATCCGCGTGCAGCGCGAAGATTTCGATGTCGGCGTCGAGCTCGATCGGCTCGCCCAAGGCAATCATCGCATCGGTGGTGTCGCGAGTTTTGTCGGACTGGTGCGCGACATGGGCGATGGCGAGCGTGTCGCGGCTCTGACCCTCGAACATTACCCCGGCATGACCGAGAAAAAGCTCGCCGAGATCGAACTCGAGGCGCATCGCCGCTGGCCGCTCGACGCCTCGCTGGTCATCCACCGCTATGGCCGGCTCGAACCCGGCGACCGCATCGTGCTCGTCGCCACCGCCTCGCCGCATCGCGAAGCCGCGCTCGCCGCCTGCCATTTTCTGATCGACTGGCTCAAGACCGACGCTCCGTTTTGGAAAAGCGAGGAAACCCCGGGAGGCGAACGCTGGGTCGCGCCCCGCGGCGAGGACGACGCCGCGAAGAAGAGCTGGGAGCGTTGTTGAATCATTCCACCCGCCGTTGGCCGGCGCGTTAAGGGGCGGATGACTAGGCCGCCCGCTGGGCCTTGATCCGGTCCACTTCTTCCGGTTTCAGGTGCTGGAGTGCCACCTTCAGGTCATAGCGGCTCTGCAGGTTCATCCAGAATTCCGGGGAGTTCCCAAAAAACAGACCTAATCTTAATGCCGTATCGGCAGTGATGCGGCGTCGGTTGTTGATGATCTCAGCAATGCGATTTGGCGAGATGCCTATTCCCTTCGCAAGTTGGCTTTGAGAGAGACTATATTCGGCCAGAAACTCTTCTTTTAGCATTTCACCGGGCGTGACCGCGGCAAACTCATCTTCCGCCATCAGATTTCTCCGTCTCTTCGGATCTGGGGTCAGTGGTAATCCACGATCCTAACTTCTGTGGCCTCACCATCACTCCATTTGAAGATTAGGCGCCATTGGTCGTTGATTCTAATCGAATAGAAGCCCTCCAGATCTCCTCGTAGCTTTTCCAATCGGTTCGACGGCGGCACTGCGAGGTCACCGATGCTGTTCGCCGCGTTCACCGCTTCCAGTTTACGCTTGGCGCGGCGGGCAATGCCCTGAAACCCGGGCACGCACTGATCGTCGAACAGCGCCTCGGCTTGTTTGTCACCGAAGGACCGGATCATCGGTCAATTTACCGCATACCGGGATGCGGGGAAAGGTGCAGCGCGACCCTCGCTTGTCAGACTTTAATCAGACCTTTCCCCAGTTGCGGACGAGGGAGTGGCTGGCGACGGCATCAGCCATCATCCGCCGGAATCTTCGTCGGGGCCGGGGCGGCGCTGTTGCTTGAGGGCGGCGCGGTGGGCTTTGGCGGCGAGGCGCCGGCGCTTTGCGCCTGCGGTGGGTCTGGTCGGGCGGCGCGGCGGAGGGGGTGCGGCGGCGCGGCGGAACAGGTCGACCAGGCGGTCGAGCGCGTCCTGGCGGTTGCGCTCCTGGGTGCGAAAGCGGCGCGCGGCGATGACGAGGACGCCGTCCTGGGTTAGCCTTCGGCCGGCGAGGCGCGCGACGCGCCGGTGGATCTCCGGCGTCAGCCCCGCCACGTCTGCGAGCGCGAGGCGCAATTGCACCGCGGTCGCGACTTTGTTAACGTTTTGCCCGCCGGGGCCGGACGCGCGGATGAAACTTTCCTCGATCCGGCTGTCATCGATGGCCATATGGCCTATTATCGGGATCATGGTGCGGTGCAGCGCTGCATCCCTGGGGGATCATCGGAACATAGCGCTTCACGCCGCATCGGGTGATAGTGTAATCGAGACAGCACGGTGCTTGCGGTTGCCGTTAATCCGGCCGCACCGCGCCAAGAAATCTCGGCGGGTGGGACCCCTTGTCTCGATGCCCGCGACAATCAGGAGCGAACATGCCCAATTTGAGCTTCACCGCACCGACGACCGTGGACGAGGCTGTGCGGATGCTGGCCGGCAGCGCGGGCTTGGCCAAACCCCTCTCCGGCGGAACCGATCTTCTGGTGCAGCTGCGCTCGGGCCGGATGCGGCCTGAGGCAATCGTCGACCTCAAGCGCATCCCCGGCCTGATCGGCATTCGCGAGGAAAGCGGTGAATTCGTCATCGGCGCTGCGACCCCCGGGGTGATGCTGAGCGAGCACGAAGCGCTGAGCCACGCCTGGCCGGGGATCGTCGAGGGGGCCGATTTGATCGGCTCGCAGCAGATCCAGGGCCGCGCCTCGCTCGCCGGCAATCTGTGCAACGCCTCGCCCGCGGCCGACAGCGTGCCAGCGCTGATCGCCGCGCACGCGACCTGCGTCATCGCCGGGCCCAACGGCCGGCGCACCGCCATGGTCGAAGCGATCGTCACCGGCCCCGGCCGCACGTCGCTCGAAAAGGGCGAGTTTGTCGTCGAGTTCCACGTGCCGAAACCCAAGCCGCACCAGTCCGACGCCTATCTGCGGTTTATTCCGCGCACCGAAATGGACATCGCCGTCGTCGGCTGCGCCGTCAACGTCACCCTCGACGGCAACGGCGTGTGCGCCGATGCGCGCGTCGTGCTAGGAGCCGTGGCGCCGACGCAGATCGTCTGCGGCGAGGCGGCCAAGGCGCTGATCGGCCACCGGCTCGACGAGCCGACGATGGCGGCGCTCGACGCCGCGGCGGGCCGCGCCTGCAATCCGATCACCGACAAACGCGGCACGATCGAATACCGCATCAAGGTCGCCGGCGTCCTGGCACG
>DATMKU010000204.1:0-16688 GCA_035570935.1 Allostellaceae bacterium | reverse complement strand
GGGCTAGATCGCGCCAGGCCAAGTCACCAGGGAGGGACGCATGGCGAGAGTGGCGGTGGTCACGGGCGGGACCCGTGGAATCGGCCGCGCGATCTCGGTCGCGCTGAACGGCGCCGGCTATCGGGTCGCGGCGACCTATGGCGGCAACGACGCGGCGGCGCAACAATTCAATGGCGAGACCGGCATCCCGGTCTCCAAATTCGACGTGTCGGACTTTCAGGCTTGTGCCGACGGCGTCAAGGCGATCGAAGCGGCACTCGGGCCGATCGAGGTCTTGGTCAACAACGCCGGCATCACCCGCGACGCAACCATGCACCGGATGAGCTGGGAGCAATGGAACGCGGTGACCCAGACCAACCTGTCCTCCTGTTTCAACATGTCGCGGCAGGTCATCGAGGGGATGCGGGCGCGCGGTTTTGGCCGCATCGTCAATATCGGCTCGATCAACGGCCAGGCCGGCCAATACGGCCAAGTCAACTATGCCGCGGCGAAATCGGGGATCCACGGCTTCACCAAGGCCTTGGCCCAGGAGGGTGCCGCGCGCGGAATCACCGTCAACGCGGTCGCCCCCGGTTATGTCGACACCGAGATGGTACGCGCGGTGCCGGCCGACGTGCTCGAAAAGATCATCGCACGCATCCCGGTCGGCCGGCTCGGCCGCGCCGAGGACATCGCGCGCACCGTGCTGTTCCTGGTCGCCGACGACGCCGACTTCATCACCGGTTCCACGTTCTCGGTCAATGGCGGCCAGCACATGTATTGAGGATGCGGGTCGCGCGCCGCGAATTTCTCGGGTCGGCTGTGTTGTTGGCGACGGCCGGTAGGGCGAGTGCGGCAGCGGACGAGAACCTCGACTATCGCGACGGCGTCCTGCGCTGGCCTGGCGGCTTGGCGCGGGCGGCGGGCGGACGAGCGGGCGTCAGCGCCAACAAGAAAGAGGGTGACGGCGCGACCCCAGCCGGGACATTTGCGCTGGTTTCGGCCTTTTTTCGGGCGGATCGGATGTCGCCGCCGCGCTCCGGCCTGCCGCTGCGAGCCCTTTTGCCGAGCGACGCCTGGGTCGACGATCCCGTCGACCCAAACTACAACCGTCTCGTCTCGCTGCCCTATCCCGGCCACACCGAGCCCTTGTGGCTCGACGACCCGGTCTACGATCTCCTGGTCGTCATCGGCTACAACATGGCGCCGGTCGTTCCCGGCTCCGGCAGCGCGATCTTCCTGCACATCGCCCGGCCCGATTTCTCCCCGACCGCGGGCTGCGTCGCGGTCGAGCGGGAGGTCCTCGTCGGCCTGATGCCGCTACTCGGCCCCGCCAGCGCGATCGCGATCCGCATGTGAGCGCATCAGTCGGCCGGCTGGTCGCCGCCGACTCCCCACGAAGCCATACTTGGAAAGACCCCATCGCGATAGATCAGCGCGTGCATCAACGCCGCGCCGAGATGAGCAAGAAACGTCGCGAACAGCAGAAAGGCGAGGTAGGTGTGCGCCGCCCGCAATACCGCGTAGAGCATCGCGTTGTGCGGCAGGATGGGCGGCAGGTGCCATGCGCCGTAGAGCACAATCGGATAGTCCGCCGCCGAGAGCATCCCCCAGCCAACGAGCGGCAGCGCGAACATCAGCGCATAAAGTAAGATATGGGAGGCTTCCGCAGCAAAGCGCTGCCAGGGCGGCATGTGGCCGGGCAAGGGCGGCGGCTGATTGAACAGCCGATTGACCAAGCGGATCGCGACCAGGATCAGGATCGCGATGCCGAGCGGCTTATGGATCGACACCAAGCGATGGTAGGACGACAGCGACGACACCATGCCGATGCCGATCAGCAGCATGGCCAGCACCATGACCGCCATCGTCCAATGCAGTAGCCGCGACAACGCCGAAAATTTTGCCGTGTGCGCCATGTCTACGGCCCCTTGCCGAGGGCGGCGGGATTGACCGCGCTCGGCGTCTTTGGCTCGCCCTCCCGCCGGGTGAAGGAGGGCGAATAGATCGCCGACCGTGCGGAGAGTAGCGGATCGTTCGACGGAGTGATGCCCGAGGGCAGAACCAGCGGATCGAAATTGATGTCGCGGCAATTGCCCGGCGCCTCGCCGTCGACATGGTCGATCGTCAGGGTCCCTGCGTCGATATGGCTGCGGTTGTCGGGCCACGCGATTGTCGCGTCGTCGGTCGGATCCTCCGGCTTGCCGACGGTCACGATCAGGCGCCATCGCACCGGCCCCTCTTCGATGCGCCTGACGACTGCGTCGAAGAGGTAGTTCTTATCGGCTGGCGCGGGTGGTGCTGTCGGCTCGGGCGCGAACGGGTCGACCGCCGCCATCGACCAGCGCACCGGTGCCGTCTCGCCGGCGGCATTGACAAACCGGAACGCGTTTAATCCGTTATAGGTGGCGTTGGCAAAGCCCGACGAAAACGGCCGGCTTTTGATCAGGCTCGTCGCCCGCATGGTCTCGGGATGCGCGTCGAGAAACGCTTTGACTCGTGCGGGATCGGGCTTGCCGGTCGCCGGGTCGGGAACCGACGCACCGAGCTGGGTATAAAAATCATTTGCCGTCCTGACGGGAAAAACCGGCAGGTCGACCATTGCGGTGCGCCACACTTCGCCATCGGCAAGAGCGAAGCTCAACCCCATGCCGCGGATCGCGGCCGGACCGTCGGAGGCAAAAGGTTCGCCGCCGGCGAGCGAGAAGCGGCCGATGACCAGCGTCCGTCCGGCGGTGAACACGACCGCCTTCGACAGCGTCGCAGCAGCACCGGTCGCGTCGAAATATCCGGCGATGCACACCCCCTTGGCATGGTTGCGGCGAAACCCGGGATGCAGGCCGTATACCTCTTCAAACCGGTCGACAAAGCGCGCCGGAGTGAGCCGGCCCGGCGACAGCCAGCCGCCGACATAGGCGAAACCGAGGACGACCGCCAAGACCACCACCCCGATCGTCGCGAGCCGCAGCAGGTTCCCGCCGCCGCCGAGCGCGGGCGTTTGTGTCGCAGATGGTCGATCGTCCGTCAAATGGCTCGTTCCTTACCGGTTCCCGATCAGGAATGGCGAAGCGGGCGTTTGCGGGCGAGCAGCAGGATCACAAGGCCCAATCCGATCAGCGCCGCGAAGGCCCAACATAACAGGACGTTGACGATAACGCGGTCCCACAAAAACGCGGAGATATAGCGCCGGGTGACCGCCTGGACCAGGTTTAGGCTCGACCGGTCGAGATCGTACCACAATTGGCCGAGTGCTAGCGGCGCCCAGACGCGGGTGTCGAACCAGGTGACCACGTCCCTCACCAGCACCGATAGACCGGCAAGCAGCGCGCCCCAGCCGACGATGCGCCAGACGATCATAGCCCTGCTCCCAATGTTCTTTTTCGTCAAAGTAATCTCGCGCGATGCGTGCGCAACGGCCTTGCCACCGCGTTTCGCGGTGCGTCATCGAACCGCAACCTTGACGGCGGGCCGGCAGTCTGCGGATAATCGCTATTGTCCAAGGGGTGCCCCGTCAGGGGGCTGAGATGCCGCCGGCCGACTCCGGCCCTATCCTTCCCGCACGCGGGAGGGGAGGGCGGCGCCGGGCGCGCAAACCCTTCGAACCTGATCCGGGTCGTACCGGCGTAGGGACAGGAACGCCGCGGCAAAAGCCGCCCTCCTCTTCGCGAGATCGCCTGGATCTTCGTGCAACCGCGCAACGGAGACACCATGCCCGATTCCGCCCCGCTCTCGCCCGCCAAGCCGATGCCGAAGATCGAAGAGCTTCGGGTCACCACCGGGCCGTTCCCGTCCTCGCGCAAGGTCCATGTGCCGGGCCGGCTCCATCCCGAGATTTCTGTCGGGATGCGCGAGATCGAATTGGAGGCGTCGGCCGCCGAGCCGCCGGTGCGCGCCTATGACACCTCGGGCCTCTATTCCGACCCGCGCGCCGAAATCGACATCAACCGCGGTCTGCCTGAGTTGCGCAAGCCGTGGATCGTGGCGCGCGGCGACGTCGAGTTTTACCAGGGCCGCGAGGTCAAGCCCGAGGACAACGGCTTGCGCCGCGGCGAGGACAGCGCCGTCTCATTGTTCGATCGCGGCCGGCGCCAGGTATTGCGCGCCAAACCGGGCGCGGCGGCGACCCAGATCGCCTATGCCCGGCGCGGCGTCGTCACGCCGGAAATGGAATATGTCGCGATCCGCGAAAACCTCGGCCGCGACAGGCTGCGGCGCGAAGGTGCGGTCGACGGCGAGTCGTTCGGCGCCGCCATCCCGGAATACGTGACGCCGGAATTCGTGCGCGACGAGATCGCCCGCGGCCGGGCGATCATCCCCAACAACATCAACCACCCGGAAACCGAGCCGATGGTGATCGGCCGCAATTTCCTGGTCAAGGTCAACGCCAATATCGGCAACTCGATCGTCAGCTCCTCGGTTGCCGAGGAAGTCGAGAAGATGGTGTGGGCGACGCGCTGGGGCGCCGACACGGTCATGGATTTGTCGACCGGGCGCAACATCCACACGATCCGCGAATGGATCATCAGGAACTCGCCGGTGCCGATCGGCACGGTGCCGATCTACCAGGCGCTCGAAAAGGTCGGCGGCAAGGCCGAAGAGCTGACCTGGGAATTGTTCCGCGACACCTTGATCGAGCAGGCCGAGCAGGGGGTGGACTACTTCACGATCCACGCCGGGGTCAGGCTCGCCTATATCCCGCTGACCGCCTCGCGGGTGACGGGCATCGTCTCGCGCGGCGGTTCGATCATGGCCAAATGGTGCCTGGCCCACCACCAGGAGAGCTTTTTGTACACGCACTTCCGCGAGATCAACGAGATCATGCGGGCTTACGACGTCAGCTACTCGCTGGGCGACGGGCTGCGTCCGGGATCGATCGCCGACGCCAACGACCGCGCCCAGTTTGCCGAGCTCGAAACCTTGGGCGAATTGACCAAGCTCGCCTGGCAGGACGACGTCCAGGTCATGATCGAAGGCCCCGGCCACGTGCCGATGCACAAGATCAAGGTCAACATGGAAAAGCAGCTCGAAGAGTGCGGCGAGGCGCCGTTTTACACGTTGGGTCCGCTGACGACCGACATCGCCCCCGGCTACGACCACATCACATCGGGCATCGGTGCTGCGATGATCGGCTGGTTCGGCACGGCGCTCCTTTGCTACGTCACGCCGAAGGAGCATCTCGGGCTCCCCGATCGCGACGACGTTAAAGTCGGCGTCATCACCTACAAGATCGCCGCCCACGCCGCCGATCTCGCCAAGGGCCACCCCGCCGCGCGCGAGCGCGACGATGCGTTGTCTCGGGCTCGCTTCGAGTTCCGCTGGCGCGACCAGTTCAACCTGTCGCTTGACCCCGAAACCGCCGAGAAATTCCACGACCAAACCCTGCCGGCCGAGGGTGCGAAGCTGGCACACTTCTGCTCGATGTGCGGACCCAAATTCTGCTCGATGCAGATTACCCAGGAGATCCGCGACTACGCCCGCGCCGGCATGGCCGAGAAATCGGAGGAGTTCCTGAAACAGGGGGCCGAAATCTACACCGACGAGCGCGGTCAGCCGCGCGTGGCCGCGGATTGAGCCGCGAAGGACCCCTCACTCCAGCCCTCTCCCCGCAAGCGGGGAAAGGGAGAGCCCGGTGAATGCGCCCCTCGCCCCGCGCAGCGGGGAGAGGGAGGGACCCGTGCAGCGGGAGGGTGAGGGGCAAGCTGCGTCTGCAGCGAAGGAGGCGCGCCGTTACCCCGACCGGCCGATCGTGGGGGTGCTGGCGGTGGTCCTGCGCGGCGAGCGGGCGCTCGTGGTCCGCCGCGCGAATCCGCCAATGGCCGGGCGCTGGGGCTTTCCGGGCGGCGTGCTCGAACTCGGCGAGACCGTCGCCGAAGGGGCGATGCGCGAGCTTTTAGAGGAGACCAGCGTCGTCGCCGAAGCCGTCGGCCCGCTGAAAGTGATCGACACGATCGATCGCGACGACAAAGGCCGGGTGCGCTTTCACTACATCCTTGTCGCGGTGCGTGGCGTCTGGGTGTCGGGCGAGGGTGTCGCCGGCGACGACGCCGACGAGGTCGCCTGGCTCAGCCGCGCCGAGATCGTCGCAGGCGGCCTGCCGACCGCCCCCGCGCTGCTCCCGCTGATCAATTTGGCGCTCAACCAGGAAAAATAAGTTCGGTCAGCTCCAGGAGCCGTTCATCCAGGTCCAGCCGGCCGGGCCCTGCCGCCAATAACCCGGGGTTCAGTTGGCGGACGGCGACGGCCGCTCGACGTAGTGGCCGGAGGCCCAGGAATATTGCGCCCCGTCCCAACTCCAATGGCCGGGCTGCCACATCGCCAAGGGCGACGGCGCCGGGGGCGGTGTCTCGACCTGCGCTGGCGGCGGGGCGATCGGTGCGACGGTGACCGTGGTCGTCCCAGCGTTGCTCGGCGCTTCGGCAACCGGTGCCGTCGATCCATATTGGGGCGTCGCATAGGTCGGATTGGCCGGCGTCAGCGGCGTCGGCGCCGCGTTCGCGACCGGCGGATAGGCTGGCTCCGGGTAAGCCGGCGTCCGGTATGGCGCCGCCATCCCGATCACGGGCGGCGGCGGCAGGGTCTGATCCGGCGCGACGGCCGCGGCGGGTGGGGGCGGCGGCGGCATATAGCAGCCGGACAACGCGGTAGTGCTCAATGCGAGTGCGGCGACGCCTGCGAGCCGGCCGAGGTAGTGCATCCGATTCCTCCAGATCTTGTGCAGTTCGGGAATTCCCGATTCCTGCTCCCGGAGGTAGAACACGGCGGACCGCCGATCATTCCCACGCGGGGTTGATCAGGGTCGGTTGCCGCGGATCGCGCCTTAGCTCCAGCCGCCGAGGGGCACCATCAAGATTCCCAGTGGCCCTCAACCCATTGCCAGCCGCCCGATTCCTGCTGCCAATAGTCCGGCAGCCAATTGGCGGTCGGCGTTGGGCGCTGAACGTAATGGCCCGGCGTCCACGCATAGTTCGCACTGTCCCACTTCCAGTGGCCCGCCAGCCACAACATGTCGACCGACGGGGCGGCCGGCGGTATTTCGGCGCGTTTTGGCGGCGGCGGGTACGGGGCAACCGCTGCCATCGAGTGGCCCGGGGGATCCGATGTTGCCGCGGAACAGCCCAACAACAAAGCGGCGCACAGGGCAGCAATAGCAAACCCGATTATTCTGTCTAACAGCCGCATCATCACCTCCCACGACGCGACACGGGTTGATCCCGCTTGCTGTTCTCAACCTTCCTGCACTCGCGCGTTTTGCCTCGGGAGATTCCTACCGAAGCCGGCGGCTGTTATGTTTTGCCGCTCAAACTGGCGAGGCCCGCAGCCTACGATATCGTCAGCCAAAACGCGAGAGGGATCGATCGCCCCGTGCCAGAGTGCTGGCCGCGCTGCACTGTCTTGGAGCTGAGGAACTGAGGGAGGGGAAATCCCCTGGCGCGCCGATTGCCGTACCGGCCGACGTTGTTGCGATGCGGCGCTACCTGATCAGATTGATCTGGTTTTCGCTTAGCGCGCGGATGAAATCGGGGAGCGGGATGAAACCCACCGCATCGAGGTATTTCGGCGCGTTGCCGCCCCCCGGCGAAATCGCCCACAGCAGGAAATGGCGCAATGCCGCGGCGGTTTCGGGATTCGGCTGGCGGGTCGAAACCACGACATATTCGTAATTGATCAGCGGGTAGGAATTGTCGCCGCCCGCGAACACCAGGCTCAGCCGCTCGTCCGCCGGCGTGCGCGGATCGAGGACCGCGGCGCCGGCAGTGATCGTTTCCGCCGTCGGCAACACGAATCTGCCATTCTGGTTTTTGAGCATTGCCGTGCCGAGCCCGGCTTTGGCGATAGCGTCGCGAAAGCTGACGCCGATATAGGCGAGCGAATAGGGTGTGGCGGCGGCCGTCTTGACCATGCCGTCATTGCCGGTGGCGGTAAGTTCACCGGGCACCGCGGGCCAGGTGACATTGAGACCGTAACCGGTCTTGTCCTCCCAGCTCTGCGTCGAAAAATCGAGAAACTGGGTGAAGATGAAGGTGTCGCCCGAAGCGTCGGCGCGACGGATCGGAACGATCGACCGATGCGGGAGATCGACGCCGGGGTTCAATGCCGCGATCGGTGCGGCGTCCCATTGGGTTATCCGGCCCGCGTAAATAGCGGCGAGCGCCGGCCCGTCGAGTTTGAGCCCAGCGCCGTTCAGCCCGGCGCCGTTAAGGCCGGGAACATTGTAGTTGACGGTTTGCGCCGAGATCGCGAGGGGTATGTTCCTGATCTCGGGGTTCTGCTCGGCCTGCTCGTCCGACATGTACGCGTCGGAGGCGCCGATCCGCGCTTGCCCGGCGATCGCCTGTTGTTCGCCCGCGCCCGAGCCGGTGGCGGCGGCGGCGACGGTCACGCCCGGCGCGACATGGGGGTAATCGCCGATCCACGCCTGGAACAGCGGGTAGAGCAGGGTCGAGCCGGTTTCGTTCAGCACGACGCCCGCGGCGCGTACTGGCGAAAGCGGCGGCGCGGACAGGGCGAGGCCGAGCGCCAGCGGCGCGATGGTGACCGCCAGCACGCGCAACCAGCGAGCAAGACGGCTCGGATAAGCCATGTCGATCACCCCCAAAGTTCTTGTGCTGCGGGTGCGGCGCTACCGTCCGATCCGCTCCAGGTTTACGCCGGTCGTCTCGATCCGGTAGAGCCAGGTTACGACTGCGCCGAGAAGCGAGGTGATGATCAACCCGTAGAGCAGCAAGCGCGTGCCGATGGCGGCCAGCAAGATCGGAAACAGGAAAGCTGTCATGACCGCGCCGATTTTCGCGAATGCGGCGGCAAAACCTGCCCCCATGCCCCGCACCTCGGTCGGGAAGACCTCGCCCGCCAACAAATAAGTCTGCGCGTTCGGCCCGATAGGTCATGAAACTGAACAGCATGAAGCCGGCAAAGATCAGCCCAATCTGGGACGAGCCGCTGAAGTCGATCGAGAACGAGGCGATCAAGAGGCCTAAGGCGCAGCCAATAAACCCGAAGATCTGGAGCTTGATCCGGCCGAGCCGGTCGGCGAGCACGACGGCAAAGACAATCCCGACAATCAGCAAAACGTTGATCATCGCCGATCCCTTGGCGGCCAGGATCGCGTCCGAGATCAGATCGCTCAAGCTGCGAATGTGGTCGGCGCCGCCGCCGAAGGCCGCGGCGAGGATCGTCGGCGTGAAAATGCCGATGCCGTAGGTGCTCAGATCCTGAAGGAACCACGGGACCGAGGCAAAGATCGTCGCGCGGCGGTTGCGGGCGCTGAACAGCGCCAGGAACGACTGGTTGCCGCGGCCTTCGCCGTGCCCGCCGCCGATGGTGGCCGCGATCGCAATGCTCTTGGGATATTGCGGCCGACGAACGAGAAGTTTGCTGACGGCTTTTTCGGCCTCGTCGCGCGCGCCGCGCACCGCCAGCCAGTTGGCGCTTTCGACGATGAAAAAGCGGCCCATCGTGACCGCGAGCGCCGGCAGAAGGGCCGTGGCGTACATCCAGCGCCAGGCCGAGAGTGTCGGTGACATTTTCAGGACGAGATAGCCGATCCCGGTGCCGCCGAGTGCACCAAGCGCTTGGAAACCAAAGGCGGCGATCACCAGCTTGCCGCGATTGGCGCTCGGAATGCTCTCCGAAATGATCATATGCGCGGTCGGGTAGTCGCAGCCGAGCGCGAGCCCGAGACCGAACAGGCAGATCGCGAGGGACAGGAAATTTTCGCACAGGATCAACAATGCCAAAAACGCGCAAAAGATGATCATCTCGGCGATGAACATCCGCTTGCGGCCGAAATAGTCGGACAGGCCGCCGAGCAAGATGGCGCCAAACAAAATGCCCGCGAGGCTCGCGGCGCCGACAGTGCCCTTTTCGGCGGCGGCTATGTGAAAATCGCGCACGATCAGCGGCAACGCCACCGGTCATGAACACGACGTAGCCCTCGAAGAATTTCCCCGCCGCGGCCAGCGACCAGATCAGCCACTGCATCCCCGTCATCGGCGCCGATTTCAGCGCGGTGCCGTCCGGCCAGGCGGGCAATTCGTCGATATACTCCTGCACCGTCCGCGCATTGCTTTGGGCGGGCCGGACCGAGTCCGCAGTATCGGCCATGGCCGAACGTTCCCTGATGGTTATGGTCGCGGCAGCAGCCCGAAGGCTCGATCAGCCGCCGGGTTTGACCTGTGGCCGAGCACAAAAAGGCCACAGCGCCGCTCCCGAGGCACATGAAGATTTGATGACAGCAATCGGGGTCCGGCGGCATCACAACAACGAGCCGCCGGCTGGACCGCGGATGCGGCCGCGGCTATCGTCGGACGATGAAATTCGCGGTGTTGCAATTCTTCAGCTGGCCGGAACGGCGGGTCGACCTGGCGACGGTTTATGCTCGCGCGCTCGAGCGGATCGAAATCATGGACCGCGGCGGCTACGACGCGGTGTGGCTCGCCGAGCATCATTTTTCGAGCTTCAGCGTGTGCCCGTCGGTGCACATGGTCGGCGCCTTGGCCGCTGCCCGCACGCGTCGGCTGCGCATCGGGACCGGGGTGTCGCTGGCGCCGTTCTACCATCCGCTGCGGCTCGCCGAGGAGGTGGCTTTGCTCGACCTATTGTCGGGTGGCCGGGTCAATTGGGGCGCCGGGCGCGGTTTTGCCCGGGTCGAATTCGAGGCCTTTGGCGTCGCGCCCGAGGAAAGCACGGCGCGCTTTCGCGAAACCGTCGAAATCGTGTTGCGGGCGTGGACCGACGAGCGTCTGCATTTTGCTGGCGAGCATTTCCGCTTTGACGGCATCGAGGTCTTGCCCAAGCCGATGCAACGCCCGCACCCGCCGGTGTGGATGGCGGCGAGTTCGGAGGGCGCGATCGACTGGGCTGCCGGCCGCGGCTTTTCGATCCTGATGGACCCGCATTCCTCGGCCATCGAAATCGGCCGCAAACGCCGTCATTATGCCGAGCGGCTCGCCGCCGCCGGTTTTTCTGAGGCTGGGCGCGACATCCCGGTGGCGCGGCTGGTGGCGCTCGGCCGCAATGCCGAGGCGGCGGCCGCGGTCGCGCGCGGCGGCGCCGAATGGATCGTCAATTCCTATCTCGGCGCCCAGCACCGCCCGGTCATGCAAGGGAACTTTACCCCAGAGGGCGTCGATCCGGTCCGCCGCTACCTCGACGAGGTCATCATCCACGGCACGCCCGAGGCGGTGGTCGACCAGATCCGCCGCCTGCGCGACGAGATCGGGCTCGACTACCTGCTCTGCGCCCCGCTCAGCCACGAAACCTTTGTGCTGCTGACCGACGAGGTGCTGCCGCGTCTCGGCTGAGCCCTTTATCCGAGCTCGATGCGGGCAACAGACGGGGCGAGCGCGCCTTCTTCGGGAACCGCAAGGGCGAGGCGGATGTGAGGTAAAGGCACCAGCTCGGCGAGGCGCCAGCGGATCGGGATGCCGAGGCCTTCGGGCACCGCCGCCCGGCCGCGGTCGGGATCGACGGCGAACACTGGCGGCTCGATGCGCAGCCCGTGCCCGGTGGTCTTGAGGATCGCTTCCTTCAATGTCCAGATGCGGAAGAACATCTCGCTGCGGCGCTGTTCCGGCAATTGCGCGAGCAGCCGTTGCTCCGACGGCGCGTACCAGCGCGCCGCCATCTCGGCGACCTCGATCGGCCGGCGGATGTCTTCGGCGTCGATTCCGATCGGCGCTCCGTCGAGCACGGCGCAGGCGGCAAACCCGCGGGTATGGGTCAGGTTGAAGGATGGCGCGGACAAGCCCTCCCGCCGCGATGCCAGCTCCGGCCGGCCAAGCGGTGTGCGCACGATGCACGGCTCATCGCCCAAATATGCCCGCAATACCCGGCGCAGCATCGCGTGGGCGGCGACATAGGTGGCGCGGTCCGCGTCGAAATGAAACCGCTCCGTCTGCAGCACCTCGTCGGCCGGCAACTCCCGCGCCAGGCGCGCGACGGCCGTGGGGTCGAGGCCTTCCGCTGTCGTCCAGTAAACCCTCGGCGCGCAAGGGGCACGCGCGCTTGCGCTCGCGACGGTTGATGCCGGAGCGGCGCTGTGCTGGGATGGCGGCACTGACCTTCGGGAGGGCGACAAATGACGATCAAGGTTGGCGACAAGGTGCCGTCGGTGACGCTGCGCTACGTAACCCCGGATGGGGTGCAGGCGGTCAGCACCGACGATTTCTTCCGCGGCAAGAAGGTAGCACTGTTTGCGGTCCCCGGCGCTTTTACCCGAACCTGCTCGCAGCGCCATCTGCCGAGCTACCTCACCCATGCCGAAGAACTCAAAGCGAAGGGCGTCGACACGATCGCCTGTGTGGCGGTCAACGACCAGTTTGTCATGAACGCCTGGGGCAAGGAGCACGGCGCGGACGGCAAGATCGTCATGCTCGGCGATGGCAGCGGCGATTTTTCGCATGCGGTCGGACTCGAACTCGACCGCGTCAAGGAGGGCATGGGGATGCGCTCGCAGCGCTATTCGATGCTGGTCGAGGACGGCGTCGTCAAGGCGCTCAATGTCGAACAGCCCGGTCAATTCGAGGTCTCCAACGCCGAGACCATGCTGAAAGCGCTCTGACCTATCGATCGATCCTGGCGCGGGCTGCCGCCGCGGCGCTGGTCGCGGCAGCGGCGTCCGGAGGACCGGTCGGCGCGCAGCAGCTGCCGCCCTCCGGCGGCGCGCCGGCCGGGAGGCTCGATTTGCGGTCGCCGCCCGCCGATCTTGCCGCGCCGCCGCGAACCGGCCCGCGGCTTGCGGCCACCCCCGACCAGGCGGCGGGTTGCGCGCCAGAATGGGCCTGCCGGCTGCGCCTCTTTGGCGAAATCGAGAAATACGGCGGCGTCGGCCTCAAAGGCACCGCGCTGACCTGGTGACCCGCAAGGCTGGCGGAGGGCGGGGCGGTCAATGGCACGGTTGCTGCCGGCAAATTCCCGTTGAACCGGGAAAAAATCGCGAATTCTTGTGTGCCAATCTGAGATATTGTTTATAAATCAATCATTTGGCCAAATTTTGGCGGCTCCGAACCGGGAATTTTATTCGACATAATCGGGAATTCCTTTCGCCGAACCGGGAATTATCCGGGAATTGCGCCATTTGCCCATACCGTCGCACTCCGCCCACACGCTCCCGCACCGGCACCGCCTCGCCGCCCTACTCGCCAGCAATATCACGAACTCGATCATGCCCACCCCGTAACACGCGGTCATGGCAATTTTCAGGTCAGCGAGCGCAGCGCCCTTTGACGGCAAGAGTGGGTTTCGCGGGTTCAAGCCGGCTGCGGGGCCCTGGGGATGCTTGGCCGAAGGCGTGACCCGCCACCTCGAGGTGGACGGCGGATTACGCTGCGCTAATCCGCCCTGTTTGCTATGGTCCGCGGCGCCACGGTTGCCGCCGTGTGTGGCGGATGTGCAGGATGCGGACCTCTTCACCGGCGATTTCGTAATATACCTGTAAGGATAACGGACGAGCGGCAGCGCGCGGACACCTGGTTCGTCTGTTTCCGGGGCGATCAGCGGGAAATCGGCGAGCCAGCCGATACGCGTATGTATCGCCGTCATCACAACGGCTGCCGCCCGCGGGTTCTGTTCCTGCAGGTACGACCGAATTGCCGCAAGATCCGCACGAGCACGGACCGTGTAGCGGGTTCTCATTCTTTGCCGCGAGCTAAATCAAAAATCGCCGCTATTTCGTCGTCTGTGGCAAACTCGCCGCGGCTCGCCTGCGCCAATCCTTCGCGCACCGCCGCCCGCGTCGGGTCGTCTAGCGTTTCCGCTGCGGTCGCCCGCGACGCAACGATCAGCAACAATTCGGCAGCAGCGTCTTGATCAGCGTCGGGGAGTTCGCGGATCTTCTCAATCGCCTGCTCGAGGAGCTTCGTCATTTGGCAACTCCAGCCGGCCGAACGTAAGCGGCAAAGGGCGCAGCTGGTATAGCATCGTCGGTCCGGGATCGGCCATTGCAGCGTTTTCAGCGAGGGATTTCGGGAGTTGGGTTGACAGGGCGGTGCGGCGTGGCGTGAAGATGGCGGCGGGCAACTTTTTCAAATAGATGCCATGAGCGGTCTCGAACCTCTTCCCTATTCCGACGCGCAATTGCGGTCGATCCTTGAGCGCGTGCGCACGATCGCGATGGTCGGCGCCTCGCCGAATTGGAACCGGCCCAGCTACTTCGTCATGAAGTACCTGCAGAACAAAGGCTATCGCGTGATCCCGGTCAATCCCGGCATTGCCGGCGAGACCCTGCTCGGCGAGACCGCCTACGCCTCATTGCGCGACATTCCAGAACCGGTCGACATGGTGGACGTGTTCCGCGCGGCGCGCGAGACGCCGGCGATCGTCGAGGACGCGATCGCGATCGGCGCCAAGGTCGTGTGGATGCAGCTCGGCATCAAGAACGACGAGGCCGCGGCCAAGGCGGAAGCGGCGGGGATCGAGGTCGTCATGAACCGCTGCCCCAAAATCGAGTTCGGCCGGCTCGGCGGCGAGTTGTCGTGGAGCGGGGTCAACAGCGGCATCATCAGGAACCGCCCGGCCGAGCCGCCGCTCGCCCGCCATGCCAGGCAACGGCCGTTATCCCCGGCCTTCGCCGGGGCAGACTTGCACAACGTGGGCCACGGCTTTGAGACGCGCGCGATCCATGCCGGGGCCGCACCCGACCCGACAACCGGGGCGCGCTCGACGCCGATCTACCAGACCGCGGCCTATGTCTTCGACGATGTCGACCACGCCGCCTCGCTCTTCAACCTGCACAATTTTGGCTACATCTACGCGCGGCTAAACAACCCAACCGTGTCCGTGCTCGAAGAGCGGGTGGCGAGCCTCGAAGACGGCCGCGCCGCGGTCGCCGCCGCCTCGGGCCATGCCGCGCAATTCCTGATCTTTTTCACGTTGATGGAGCCCGGCGACGAATTCCTCGCCTCGCGCAATCTTTACGGCGGCTCGCTGACCCAGTTCGGCCTGTCGTTCAAAAAGCTCGGCTGGAAGTGCGATTTTGTCGATCCTGCCGACCCCGAGAATTTCCGCCGGGCGCTGACCCCGCGCACCAAGGCGATCTTTGTCGAGAACCTCGCCAACCCCGGCGGCATCGTCGTCGATCTCGAAAAGGTCGCGGTGATCGCGCACGAGGCCGGCATCCCGCTGATCGTCGACAATACGCTCGCCACACCCTATCTGTGCCGGCCGTTCGAATGGGGGGCCGATATCGTCTGCCATTCGACGACCAAGTTCCTTTCCGGCCACGGCCATGCGCTGGGCGGCATGGTCGTCGAATCGGGCCGCTTCGACTGGGCTCAGGGTAATCGTTTTCCGTCGCTGACCGACCCGGAGCCGGCCTATCACGGCCTCAAATTCTTCGAGAATTTCGGCGATTTCGCGTTTACCACGAAGGCGCGGGCGGTGGCGCTCAGGGATTTCGGCCCGACCCTGTCGCCGATGAACGCGTTTTTGACCCTGACCGGGATCGAGACCCTCCATCTGCGCATGGACCGGCATGTCGAAAATGCGCGCAAGGTCGCCGAGTTTCTCGCCGTCCATCCGCGCGTCGCCTGGGTCTCCTATGCCGGATTGCGCGACAGCCCGTATTACGAGCTGGCGTTGAAATACCTGCCGAAGGGTGCGGGCGCGGTGTTCACGTTTGGCGTCAAGGGCGGCTACGAGGCCGGAACGCGGCTGGTCGAAAACGTGCACCTGTTCTCGCATCTTGCAAATATCGGCGACACCCGCAGCCTGATCCTGCACCCGGCCTCGACCACCCACCGGCAGTTGAGCGACGAGCAGCGGCTGGCGGCGGGAGCCGGCCCCGATGTCGTGCGCCTGTCGATCGGCCTCGAAACCGCCGACGATTTGATCCGCGACCTCGACCAGGCCCTCGCCAGCTGAGATTTCGGGGCTGGCGGCTGGCGCTGTTCTCGGTGGATCGCTTCCGGTACGGGGCGGCGAGACGCGCGACGCGGCCGTTTCTGATCCCGGCGATCGCAGCGATCCTGTTGTTGACCCTCGGGACAGCGGTGGCGGCGCCGGCGGTGGTGGCCGCCTCGAAAATCGACACCGAGGGGGCGCTGCTCGGCAACATGATCCTGGTAATGCTCGGCGACCATGGGATCGCGGTTCGCAACCGGCTGCAGCTCGGTCCGACCAACATCGTGCGCGCCGCGATTCTCGCGGGGCAGATCGACATCTACCCCGAATACACCGGCAATGGCGCGCTTTTCTTTCACATGGAAACCGATCCGGTGTGGAAAAGCTGGGCGCGTGGTTATGCCCGAGTGGCGGCACTCGACAAGGCCAAAAACGATCTGGTCTGGCTGGCACCTGCGCCGGCCAACAACACCTGGGTCATCGCCGTGCGCAAGGATCTGGCCCGGCGCGCCGGCCTCAGGACGATGACCGATTTCGCCCGCTATGTGAGGAGCGGCGGCGATGTCTATCTCGCCGCCTCGGCCGAATTTGTCGAGAGCCCGTCAGCCTTGCCGGCATTCGAAGCCGCCTATGGGTTCGAGCTGACCGACCGGCAGTTGCTGACCCTGTCCGGCGGCAACACCTCGGCGACCTTGCGCGCCGCGGCAGAGGAAATGTCCGGGGTCAACGCCGCGATGGCCTACGGCACCGACGGCGCCATCGCCGCGCTCGGCCTCGTGGTGCTCGCCGACGACCAGGGCGCGCAAATCGTCTATGCCCCGGCCCCGGTTGTGCGCGGAGCGGTGCTGCGCGAGTATCCGCAGCTCCCG
>DATMKU010000203.1:0-3206 GCA_035570935.1 Allostellaceae bacterium | reverse complement strand
AAAGCCGATCGAGAAGTCGAGCTCCTCGGCCATCGTCCAGAACGGCTCGTACATCGGGTCGCTGATCATCTTGTTGCCGTGATACGGGTTCGGCCGCAGGAACCCGCCGCGCATCCCGAGCGCCTCGCGAGCGTAGCGCATCTCCTCGATCGCGAGCTCGACCGACTGCATCGGCAGCATCGCGACCCCAAACAGCCGGTCGGGGTAGGGCTTGCAGTAATCGGCGAGCCAGCGGTTATAGGCGCGGCACATCCCGGCGGCGAGCCCGCGGTCCTCGACGGCGCCGGCGAACAGGCCGAGGCTCGGGTAGAGGAAAGCGGCGTCGATCCCGTCGGCATCCATGTCAACGATTTGATGTGGAGATCCTACCGGGCGCGCGACACCGGTGCGAGGCTTTAACTGCGCCCGATGGCCGGCCGGGAAGGATACACCGCGCCGCCCGGGGCCTCGGGCTCAAGGCTCGCGATGGCGCGGCCGCGCGTCTCCGGGAGTAGCAGCAGCATGACGATCATCAGCCCATGGGCCAAAGTCGAGAACAGTGCGATCGCCGTGCCGAGCGGCATCACCGCCGTCGCAAAGCCGATTGCGGTCATGAATACCGAGCCGATCGCCCGGCCGGCGTTGTAGCAGAAACCCTGGCCGGTGCCGCGGATGTTGGTCGGGTAGAGCTCGGTCATGAACGGGCCCATCGGCGCGAATTTCATCAGGATCGCCGTGTTGAGCGGGATCCCGAGGAGCAGCAGACCGGTATCGCCGGCCGGCACGTACAGATAGAGAAGCACCATGATGATCGTCGCGATCGCAGAGATCATGAACGTCGATTTGCGGCCGATCGCATCGGCCAGATAGGCGCCAAGCAGGAATCCGATCAGAGCCCCGAATTGCTGAACCGCAACGTAGAGCCCGGTGCCGGAGGCGGACAGATGGCGCACTGTGCGCAGATAGGTTGGCATCCAGAACCCGACGGCCCAGACGCCGCCCTGCGCGCCCATGACCATCAGCGACACTTTTATCGTCAGCCACAGATACGGCCCGCGAAACGCTGAGAGCAGGTGGGCGATCCCGGGCTGCTCGCCGCTGTTGCGCCGCTCCTCGAACGCTTCCGATTCCGGAATGCTGCGGCGGATCCACAGCACAAACAGGCCGGGCAAGATGCCGACCCAGAACAGCGCCCGCCACGCGATCGTTTCGGGCAGAACGGTGTACAGGCCGGCGTAGACGAGCGCCGCCAGGCCCGGTCCGACGGCTGCGCCGGTCTGCACGAAGCCGACGCCGCGGCCGCGATACTTGTCGCGGATGACCTCGCCCATCAGTACCGCGCCGGTGGCCCATTCGCCACCAAACCCGAGCCCGTGCAGGCCGCGCAGGATAAACAGCTGCTCGAAGTTCTGGGCGAAGCCGCACAGGAAGGTGAAGACCGAATACCACAGGATCGCGATCTGCAGCATGCGCACGCGGCCGAAGCGGTCGGCGAGCGCGCCGGCAAACCAGCCGCCGAACGCCGAGGTCACGACGGTGACGGTGCCGATCGTGCCGGCGGCGCCGATCGACATCCCCCATACCGCAATGACCGTGGGCACGACGTAGCTGTACAGCTGCTGATCGAAGCCGTCCAAGGTCCAGCCGCCCCAGCAGGCCAGCATCGTCCGGCGTTCCCGCGAGGTCAGATCGCGCAGCCAGGCCAACATCGTCTTTTCCCCCGTGGCCGATTTGTTGATTTATTGGCGATCCGATCTTAACCGGTCCCGCACGCTGCCGCATCCCTGCTGCGCCGCCTCAGCAGGTGATGGCTTCCGCCGCCGCTGTCAGGCGAGCGCTACCGCGCTTCGGACGGAGAGAAAGTCCGCAGGCCGAACGCGACCCTGCCCTGATCAGCCGCAACCTCGCCGAGTTGCTGCGCTGGTGGGAGGCCGGCCGGCTCAAGCCTCTGGTCGCGAGGGTTTTTCCCTTGCCCGAGGCCGGCGAGGCGCTGACGGCGGTGCTGTCGCACCGGTACGCCGGGAAGATCGTCCTCGAAACCTGAGGGGTCGACGCGGCCTCAAAGCGGCTCGCCGTGGCCCCCGCCTTACACCAGCTGCTCGCTCGCCTGTTCCAATTCGGCGCGGAAGGCCGGGTCCGAGACTGCGACAAGCGCACGGGCTCGTTCGGCCAAGGTGCGCCCGCGCAATTCTGCAATGCCATGCTCGGTGACCACGAGGTCGGCCTCGGCGCGCGGCGTCGTGACGATCCCGTCGGCCAGCTTGGCAACGATGCGCGAACGGGTGCGTTCGCGATTGGTCGATTGCAGCGCGATGATCGAACGCCCCTCCGCGGCCCCGTTTGGCGGCACGTATGAAATCCATTTGCCCGCCGACAAGGCCGATATGCTTTCCCCGTGCCGTCTCGGCGTTGACCTGACCGGTGAGGTCGACCTCGAGCGCGCCATTGATCGCGATGAAGCGGCGGAAATTGCCGAGCACCAGCGCCGTCATGGGTATAGGACGTCGCGCGGATTAGGATCGCCGGGTTGCGGTCGGCGAAGCGGTAGAGCCGCGAGGTTCCCATCAGCATCGTCGCCACGGTGACGGCGGGGTCGATTGTGTGCCAAGCAGAGAACGCGATCCGATGATCCCCTCAGAGGACAGCGCGCCTCTACGTGACACGCCGGGTTATCACGTAGAGAAACCCGGTCGCTCAGTGGGCCGGGCCGGGGGGTATTTTGTTCGCGAGCTCTGTCACTGCCGCCACGGCTCGAGCGGCGCTTTCCTCGAGGGCCTTCTCGCCGTAGCGCTTGAGCATCAGTTGCGCCGCCCGCCAAATGTCGATCTCGGGTATCACGCCGGAAAAGCTGCACGGCCGCCGTCGATAAAGGCTTAAGACCGGACCCGGCTGCGTCTCAAGGTGGTGGTGGGATGGCGCCGATATTGACTCCTGAGGATATCGTCAGGCGGATCGCCGCCGAGTGCACCTTTATCGACGAGCGCGGCGCCGTCGGCATTCGCCTGAAACCAGCCGCCGCGATCGTGCGGCAATACGGGGAGCAATTCCGCGCGCCGCGGCGTCAGCGGCGACGGGCGGCGCCGAAACCGCCGCCTCTGCTCTGAGTGGCCAGGGGTGTTTGGGGTTCCTTTTTGCACCTAACTTCTGCAACGAGTAACCCTTTGAATGGGCTCGCTCGGGAAAACCCCTCAAAAGTCTTGATTTACGCGCTGCGCCGGCTGCCCTAG
>DATMKU010000202.1:0-5198 GCA_035570935.1 Allostellaceae bacterium | reverse complement strand
CCTGCACAACGAGCGGATGGCGATCCGGGTGGCACCGGCCGAGGGGCCGGAGATCGCGTTTGTCCAGGTCGCCGGCCTCGTCGCCCGGCGAATCGTCTGCGACCTTCGCGAGGGCCAGCGGATCGCCACGGGCCAGCGCATCGGGATTATCCGCTTCGGCTCTCGGGTCGATGTTTACTGCCCGCCGCCTTATGTAACAATGGTCGTAGCCGGCCAACGGATGGTCGGCGGCGAGACCGTGATCGCCGATCGCGGTCTTCGGGAGCCGGTGAGGCAGGGGGTCGCGCATTGAGAGAATGGCACGCCGACAGACGTGGGCGGCTGGGGATGCGGCCCGGCCGCGCGCGACGGGCGCGCGTGCAGCGACTTTCCGGCCTGTCGGTCAACCGTATGGTTCCAAATGTGCTGACCTTGCTGGCACTGTGCGCCGGCATGACCGCGATGCGCTTTGCGATGGGCGGAAATTTTGTCGGCGCCGTGTTCGCGATCATCGTCGCCGGGATTTTCGACGGGCTCGACGGGCGCATTGCCCGGCTGCTCCAAACGACCTCGAGCTTTGGCGCCGAGCTCGACAGCCTGTCGGATTTTGTCAGCTTTGGAGTGGCGCCGGCGGCGGTGCTCTATTTGTGGACGATGTCGAGCCTGCACGGGCTCGGCTGGGCGATCGTGTTGTTCTATGCGGTCTGCTGCGCGCTGCGGCTCGCCCGCTTCAACATCGAGTCGGGCAATGCCCGGCCGGCTTACGCAGCGGCATTTTTCACCGGGGTGCCGGCGCCGGCCGGCGCCGGGCTCGTCATGGTGCCGATGTTCTTGAGTTTCGAATGGGGCGATTGGCTGTTCCGCTCGCCCTACCTGAACGCGGTGACGGTGGCGGGCGTGGCTGTGCTGATGATCAGCAAGGTGCCGACCTTCTCGCTGAAAGGTGTGCGCGTTCCTCACCATCGGGTGGTGCCGACCCTGCTCGGCATCGGCGTCTTGGCGGCGTTTGTCACGACCGCGCCGTGGCCGACCCTGACCGCCATCGGCATCGTCTATGTCGGCTCGATCCCGCTGACGATCCGCAGCTATTACCGGATGCGGCGCGCCGCCGAGACGCGCCGCGTCGAGCCCGCCGAACCTACCGATGCCGCCGCATTGGCGCCGCCGGCGAGCGCGGGATACCCGCTCGATGAGGGCGGTGCGCCGGCCAGCCAGTGGCGGCATTGACCGAGCTTCGCCCGTCATGCTCGCGCTGGCGCCTAAACTGACCTTTTGCGTTGACCCGCCCGACCATCGGTGAGCGCACGAGCGACGCTGCGCTGCCTTTCAACCCCACTCCGATTGCGCTGCGCCGGGTGCAGCCGTAAGCTCCCCTCCGATCATTTCGCCGGCCGCGAGGCCGTCGCCACCCGAAGGAGCAAAATCATGCCAGTAAAAGCCGGAGTCGTTCGCGCCGGCGCGCGCACCACCAGGCGGGGTGCCGCCGAGACCTTTACCGGCGTCGTGTTCCAAGACCCGGTGATCACCGCGGAGGCGCCGTCCCGCCTTGGCGGGTCGGTAGTCACGTTCACGCCCGGCGCACGCACCGCGTGGCACGCCCACCCGGTCGGGCAGACGCTCTTTTGCCTGTCCGGCGTCGGCCGCATCTGCTTCAAAGGCGAAAAGCCGCAAGTGCTGAACCCCGGCGACACGGTCAACATCCCGCCTGATACATTGCATTGGCACGGCGCCGCACCCGATCGCCTGTTCTCGCATCTGGCGTTGTCGGAGGCCGGCGAGCAAGGCCAGGGCACCTCCTGGGCCGCCCACGTCAGCGACGCTGAGTACGGCGAGCCCGCAACCGGCGGCTGACAACGTACAAATCACGGCCGGCACCTGCAAGATGGGCGACGGCCGTGTTCTGTATTCGCTGTGGGGAAAGCTAGACAAAGCCCGCTTCAGCGGGATCAGAGCCCGGCAGGCGCATGACCCCAGCCCGAGGCGACGAACAGATGAACATCACTGCCCGGTTACCAGGGCTTTGAGGCGGCTAGGCGTGCTTGGAAGTTTCGCTCATACGCTGCCGCCAACCCATCGTCATTTCGGACAATTAGCACGTTTTCGGCATTCCGCTTCTCCGCACTGTAGGTATAATTAAAACTACCCGTCTCCACGATAGGATTAGGACTGTCAGGGTCGATTATGATCGTTTTGTTATGAGCGATGGCGGGGCGATCATCGAACAAGACTTTTACTCCCGCTTCTACCAGCTGTGGCGCGACGGAGCCTCGCTGACCTCGCTCTCTTTTATCGAGAAGGACAATTACTTCGATGTTGCGTTGGGAGGCGTCCTCCAAGGCTCGGGCAATAGCCTCGTCAGTGAACAAATACGCCTGAACGTGAACGCGATGCGCGGCGGCATTAATGGTCCGCACGATCATAGCTTCGCAGTCGTCGCCGGGGGTGAGGGTGAAGCACACTTGACGGCGGACTTCTGGTTGTTCCCCGTCAGCAGCTTGAGCGGGACCGTACGTTGGCGAAGTCGTTAGCTTGTAGACAACATACAGCGCCATCGTGGCAATTAAGATAATGATGATCCCGTTAATACAATACCTAACCCTCATACTATATACGATTGAAAAATTATCATTAGCATGAAACATAATATTACTATAAGATAAATTAAAATTGCATCACAAATTCTTATAAAACGTGAAGACGTTGTTTTGTCGAGCTTTTCAGCGCTTATTTTTGTGACTGTACTACACATTACGATTTCAAGTTCATGTTGCCCCGCGCGTACTATCTGTGCGAGTCGCCCCGTGTGTGATCCCGCCGACCGCAAATGTTCCAGCATAACTGGCAGCTGAGCGCGTATCGCCTCAACCGCAACCGTCTTTTCGATTTCCTGAATATGGCCAAGAAGCAGCTGCTTGACCGCTACGTCGCCGGCAGCCAACCAGTCGAATCGACGTTCCAGATCGGGCGGTATCTTGTAGTTAGCAACAAACTCCGAAATTTTTAATCGTACAGATTCAACTATTTGAGCTACGTTGGCGTCAGGTGTCACTCGAAGCTGATATTTGGAACTCAGGCCGACGTGGTGCCAAAGACCTTCGACCAGCTTGAATTTGACCGCCAATGGCATTCGCGGCGGCAATAGGTTGAACAACCGCTCCGCTATCATCCCGCCCATCTGCACCCGGCCGGTGCGCCATTTCGGGATCGTGTTGGCTGCATATTCGCGAGCGGGGCGGCCATATCTGCGCTCATACTCGTCCAGAACGGCGGCGAGTTCCGAGGGTGGCAGAGCGAAAAAGTAAGCCTTCACCGCCTGATCCATGCCGCCCAATTGGGCGGTCAGACGCTTCGCGGCGGCGATATGCGCCAGCGCACGCTGGAGTGCATAAGAGCGAGAGCCGTAATAGCCTCTCGAAGTGCTGCGATACCGGCCGCGGCTCACGGAGGTCTACCGACGGAAGGCGGCCAGGGCACGCCCTAATAGGCCGGGTTTCGACACAGTACCGAAGCTCACCCGGATCTCGTATCCATCACCGCGAATTGCGCGCTCGGCGGTTAGCTGGCTCCTGAGCGCCTTTAGTTCTCGGCCTCGCTCCACGAAATTTCGAACTACGGTGTCGGTCTCATCGGCGATGCGGTCGATCAGCCCCGGTTCAAGGCCGTCCTTCTCGGCAACTCGACGAAGGATATTTATTTCCGCGTCGACATCCGTATCCGGTGTCGCCCGGATCGAAACCCCAAGCATCGCGACTAGCTAATGCCCGTGCGCAGCAATGGTGATAGCCATCAAGACGACCGCTGCGATGACCGCGAAGATGTAATAGGGTGTCCAGTTCGTTTCTCTGCCAGTCTGAGACCGGGTAAACTTCCCCTTCCCGGCTTCTTCCGTGTTCCCCATGATAATTTCAATTCGTCCTAATTCCGTGTTCTGTGTGTTTGTGACCGTGACCGAATTCCCGTCTTGCGAGACTTGACGAACCGTGTCGGCGAGTGTTGTGAGGGTACTCCGCAGGGTCATGGCATCGACATGCAGTTCGCTCGCCTTTCGCGCAACGTCGAGCGTCCCTCGCATGTATTCGGTCATCAGCGCGTTGCGCTGCGTCTCTGGTATGAAGGAAAGATCAACGGCCTGGCCGGTCGCCAATACGATACTCGTCGGTGCCGGTGTGGTGCCGTCTCGCTGCTCGGACACGAATGACCTTTCCGTAGAAATCGGTAGCTTAGGCGGCAAGTCTCATTACCGCTGCCGATGGCTCCGCGAGGCACAACCGCTTCTGCGAAGACTACGAGGCAACAATGACGGAAAGGTAAAGGATGCGGTGTGCGGTGAGCACTGAACAGGATGCCCGTCGGCCTCGCTCTCGATTATCGCCAGGCAACGCGGCCTCTCAGCGGGCGACCTGAAGCGGGGCGACCGGCTTGCGGCGGCCCCGATGCAACCGAGAGCCGCGGATGGGAGCCGGCGGCGGTGCTGGCCGCCGGCCCCGGGTGCGTCAGCGGTCGGCGATCGGGGGCTGGCCTTGCTCGCGGCGGACTTCGTTGATGATCTGGAGGACGCGCTCGCGGTAGGGGCGGTACTGCACGCCGAATTCCTGGACGAGGCGGGTGTTGTCGATCAGGTAATTGCCCGAGATCGCCTTGCCGCCGGTGTCCCTCTCAAAGCTGATCTTGGCGTCAGGCAGGAATTCGCGGACGAGGTCGGCAATCTCGCCGAGGCTGATCGCGACGCCGCCGGTGTTGTAGATCCACTGCTTCGGCTGGTCTTCCATGATCACGCGGGCGAAGATCTCGGCGACCTCGTCGACATGGATCGGGCAGCGCATCGCGTCTTTGTGCGGAAACGAGATCGGCTCGCCGCGCGCCGGGAACGTGATGATTTTGACGTGGTCGACCGAGCCGACGATCTTGTCGTTGCCGGTGACGTTGGCCGGGCGGATCGCGGTGATCTCCATCCCGTGCTTCTCGCGATAATCCTGCGCCTGCCATTCGTTGAAGATCTTGTGCATCGCGTATTGGACGTGGCCGTGGCGGAAATCGTCCTCGGTCACCACGCGGTCGCCGTAATGATGCTGCTCGCCGCTGACCGCCAATGAGCTCGCATAGGCGACCCGCTTGACGCCGGCGAGATGCGCCGCCTCGAAGCAATTGTCCATGCCGAGGATGTTGAGCTTCAAGGCGGCGTGCGGCGGGTGCTCGCTGCCGAGGTAATAGGCGAGGTT
>DATMKU010000201.1:0-8598 GCA_035570935.1 Allostellaceae bacterium | reverse complement strand
CCCCGATGATCGCGTCCAACCGCACCCGATCACCGGCCGTTACCGTGATGGAGATCCCCTTGCGCATCTCGCATGCTCGCATAAACGCCCGCCGCGCCACATACTCAACGGGAGTCATCTGTTAGGTGCTATCCACTAGTGGAAACCTACAAGTCACACGTCGGAGGAGTGTCGATCTACGATGCCGCGCGCTATGCTTGGAGGACGAATCTGCGGCGCGCAAAGAAAATCGACTATGTGTTAGCCGTCGAAGGGGGCCGGATTATCGGGGTATTCGTGCCGACCGAATGGCTTTCCGCCATACCTGAAAATTTTCCTAATTTTCCCGACACAAAGCCAGGCCGGATCGGTTTTCGTGGATACGAAGCGCCTGCGGAAGCCCAAGTCCTGTACCTAGGTGAACGTGCCCCTGCTAAGAAGCGTGGCGACCAGAGAGAATTCCACTATCTCGGAGGCGGTTAAATCGAGCAAGCCTGTAATCCAACTATATGTGTTCAGGGTCAGGGGGACCGTGAACCGCATTTGTGCGCTTGCAGCGGAAGGTACCGCGACCCATCATCCATTCATGCAGGAATTCACCGTCCGTCCGCAGCCTGACGACCCGCGGCTGACCCGCACCGTCGCCGGCATCGACCACGAAGGCCGGGCGGTCGAGACCGCGGTTGTCATGGAGCGGCCGCTGACCTTATTTTTGAACGGCCGCGAGATCGTCACGATGATGACGATCGGCGACCATCCGGATTACCTCGCCGTCGGCTATCTGTTGAACCAGAACATGCTGCGGCCGGAAGACCGGGTCACCGGCATCGACTACGATGACGACCTCGAAACCGTTGTCGTCCGCACCGATCGCGAGACTGATTTCGAAGACAAGCTCCGCAAGAAGACCCTGACATCGGGCTGCGCGCAGGGCACGGTCTTTGGCGATTTGATGGAAAAGTTCGAGGAGGTCCGCCTCGACCCGGGTGCCGTATTGCGGACATCGTGGCTCTACGCGCTGACCCGCAAGATTAATACCGCGCCGAGCCTCTATCTCGCCGCCGGCGCGATCCACGGCTGCGTTTTGTGCGAGGAGGACAGGCCGCTCATCTACATGGAGGATGTCGGCCGGCACAATGCGATCGACAAGATCGCCGGCTATATGCGGCTCAACGGCGTCTCGCCCGCCGGCAAGATGTTTTACACGACCGGGCGGCTGACCTCGGAGATGGTGATCAAGACGGTGCAGATGGGGATCCCGATCCTGATCTCGCGCTCGGGGTTCACCGCCTGGGGCGTCGATCTCGCGCGGCAAGCCGGCCTGACCTTGATCGGACGCGCCAAGGGCAGGCGGTTTATCGCGCTCGCGGGCGCCGAACGCATCGTTTTCGACAGCGATGGGCGTGCCGTCGAGGACGAGCATCCCCGCCTAATGCGCAAGGCCAGCCTCGCCACCAAGGACGCAGGGTGAAACCCATCGGCCTGCTGCTCGCCGGCGGACAATCGCGCCGGATGGGTGGCGGCGACAAGACGCTGCGTCTCATCGGTGGCATTTCCCTGCTCGACCGGGCGATCGCCCGGCTACGGCCGCAGGTCGAGGCGCTGGTGCTGAACGCCAACGGCGACCCGGCTCGGTTTGCCGGGTTCGGCCTGCCGGTCGTGGCCGACAGCGTCCCCGATTTCGCCGGGCCGCTGGCGGGAGCGCTCGCCGGGCTCGACTGGGCGGCGGCGCACTATCCCGATTGTGCCTTTGTCGTTAGCGTCGCGACCGATGCGCCGTTCTTTCCGCAAGACCTCGTTGCACGGCTGATCGAGGGGCTCGACGAGGGGCACGCTGATCTCGCCTGTGCCGCTTCGGGCGGCCGCGAGCATCCGGTCTTCGGATTGTGGCCGGTGCGGCTGCGCGACGAGCTGCGCCGCGCCGTGGTCGAGGAGGGGGTGCGCAAGGTCGACCGCTGGACCGGCCGCTACAAGCTCGCAACGGTGTCCTTTGCGGATCGACCGATCGACCCGTTCTTCAACGCCAACCGCCCCGAGGACCTCGCCGCCGCGGCGGCATTGATCGCGACAAACGAGGCCGCTTGACCGCGCGGGTCGCTGGTTGCAGCCGCCGTCGAGACGGTTCGACGCAATGACTCTAAGCCAAAGCGCCCTATTCTAGCGGCGGTTGAAGGCCGGCATCACGTCGCGGGCGAACCAGCGCAGCTGCTCGGTGAACTCGTCGGGCGGCAAGCCCTCGGCCCAATGGATCATAAAGTCTTCGAGGCCGGGATATTTGGCCTCGATCGATTTGATGCCGTCGACGACTTCGCCGGGCGTGCCGCAGAACCACGCCTTTTGCGCCACGCCATCGGCGAGCGAGGGCACGCGCGACGGCGCGCCCGGCGTGCCCCAGGTGCGGCCCTCCGCGTCGGCGTAACGCACAAAGCCGAACGGCGCGAACCATTTGTAGCGCTCGTCATGCGACGGCTCGACCCGCCGCATCGCCTCCTCGCGGCTCTGCGCGAGATAGAGCCCGGCACCCCAGATCATGTCCTGCCCGAGCTTGACCTCGCGGCCGTGGCGCAGGCAGGCGGCATGGTAGGCGCGCACCACGTCGTCGAGGATCTTTTCGCCGTTCAGGGTGACCATCGCCTTGATCCCGTATCGCGCCATCATATCGATGGTCCGGCCGCTGGCGATCGGCATCCAGACCTCGACCGGCAGATGTTTCGGCCGCGGCACACAAGTGATTTCGTCGAGCTGGTAGCCGCGATAGGGAACCCGCGGCGGGCATTCGAAATACTTGCCCTGGTGACGGAACGACTCCTCGTTGAAGCATTTCAGCAGCAGCTGCAGCCCTTCCTCGAAGATCTCGCGGTTGGCGTCGGCGTCGAGCAAGGGTGCGCCAAAGGTCTCGACCTCGCGGGTGTGATAGCCGCGGCCGACCCCCATGATCACCCGGCCGTCGGTGACGATGTCGGCCATCGCATAGTCTTCGGCGAGCCGGATCGGGTGCCACATCGGCAAGATATTGAAGCCGCAGCCGAATTTGAGCCGCTTGGTCTGGGTCGCCAGCCACAGCCCGAGCTGGATCAGATTCGGCAGGCACTCGTAGCCCTCGCGCTGGAAATGGTGCTCGGCGGTCCACAGCGCGTAATAGCCTTCGTCGTCCATGACCCGCGCCACGTCGCGCACGGTCGCGAAGACCTCGGACAGGCGCTCGTTCGAATAGCGCCGGTCGTTCGCCGGCGTGCCGTCGCGCCCGATATTGTCGAGTGCTATCTGGCCGACATAGAGCGCGTGAAACCGCTTGATCATGGTACCGTCGATCCTCCGCTAGACTGATTTACCCGAACTATATCACGTTGCCGCCGGCCCCGTGAAAGCGCTACGGCATGCGCCGAAGTCGGTTGGCGCGATCGCGCCGCGCCATCAGCGCGCATCCGTTGCTGCTACGCGCGACGCGGCATCGGGCTGGGGTCCGATCGCTTCCGCGCCGCCATCAAACAGCAGCGGCTCACCGGCGGCGGCGGCCGGCGCCCGGGCGAAATTCGATACGCTGACACCGAGCAGCCGGATGCCCTTGGCGGGCGGCAACAGCGTGCGCACGAGTTCGACGCTCGCCTGGCGCAAGAGGTCGTGGCGCTCGATCGCGGTCGGGTGGCTGCGGCTTCGGGTGACCTGGCGAAAGTCGGCGAATTTGACCTTTACAGTCACGGTTCGGCCAAAGGCATTCGCCTTTTCGCACCAGGCCCAGACATCGTCGGCCATGGCCTCGACCCCGGCCTCGATGTCGCCGGGCTCGGTCAGGTCGCGCTCGAAGGTGGTCTCGGAGCCGGAGGATTTTCGCTGGCGGTCGGCCATGACCGGCCGGTCGTCCTCGCCGTTCGCGATGGCAAGATACCAGGCGGCCGCCTTGCCGAAATGCGGTTGCAGAAAGGCGAGCGGCTTCGCTCTCAGATCGGCGCCCGTTGCAATACCGAGCCGCTGCATCTTTTTCGCGGTGACGGGTCCGACCCCGTGAAATCTGGCGACCGGCAGCGCCGCGATGAAGTCCGGCCCATCTCGGGGGTGATGACGAACTGGCCGTTTGGTTTGCGCTCTCCCGAGGCGAGCTTGGCGAGGAACTTGTTGTACGAGGTGCCCGCCGAAGCGGTCAGGCCGGTCTCGTCGAGAATGCGCGCGCGGATCTCCTTCGCGGCCGCCGCGGCGGTCGGCAGGCCTCGCCGGTCCTCGGTCACGTCGAGATACGCCTCGTCGAGCCCCAACGGCTCGATCAGCGCGGTATAATCGGCAAATATCGCGTGGATCTGACGCGAGACGGCGCGGTAGACGTCGAAGCGCGGCGGCACGAACACCAGCTCGGCGCACCGCCGCATCGCCGTGACGGACGGCATCGCCGAGCGCACGCCAAAGGCACGCGCCTCGTAGCTCGCGGCGGCCACCACGCCGCGCTTGGCGCCGTGCCCGACCGCGACCGGGCGCCCGCGCAGCTCCGGGTTGTCGCGCTGCTCGACCGACGCATAGAACGCGTCCATGTCGACGTGGATGATCTTGCGCATCGTCATTATTTGACCATATCAGCTCTGGAACATAAAGGGAACTTAAACGTGTCCGGGATCTCGCCGCGATGAGCGAACGCGTTTGCGATGCAAGCTGAGTTGTTCGAACCGCCCGGCCTTGCGGGTCTGACCCAAGCCGACGCCATCGTCACGAAAAGCGAGGAACAAGCGCTGATCGCAGCCATCGACGGGGTGGAACTGTCGCCCTTCCGCTTTCATGGGTGGCTCGGAAAGCGCCTGACCGCCGCCTATGGCTGGCATTACGACTTCGACACCGCGAGCTTCGGCCCGGCCGATCCGATCCCCGATTGGCTGTTGCCGCTGCGCAAGAAGGCGGCAGAGTTCGCCAGGCTGAGCCCGGATGACCTCGTTCAGGCGCTGTTGATCCGCTACGATCCGGGGGCCGGTATCGGCTGGCATCGCGACAGGCCGGTCTTCGAGCATGTCCTCGGCATCTCGCTCGGGGCGCCGGCGACGATGCGCCTCCGGCGCCGCCGGCGAGGCGGCTTCGACCGGGCATCGGCATTGCTGGCGCCGCGGTCGATCTACCATCTGACCGGCGAGGCGCGGCATGAGTGGGAGCACAGCATCGCCGAGACGGAGGCGGCGCGCTGGTCGGTCACCTTCCGCAGCCTATCCGCCGCAGGCCGCCCGCCGACCAAACAAACCTGATAGGATCCGCCACCCTCGCCTTGAGCGAGCGGTCGCGGTCAGGTTCACCGGAATGCACAGCTGTGCCGCAAGGGTCGGCGTGGCGATCGGCGCTGTTCTAGTGGCGCGAGCCTGACAAATGACTCCGGCAGCCCTTCAATCCGTCGCCCCCGCGAAAGCGGGGGTCCAGGGGCAAGTACTCGCGGCAGCCCTGGATACCCGCTTTCGCGGGCATGACGAAGGAGGTAGAGCTCGTGGGTGCCAAGCGTCAGAAGTGACCATTAGGTAACTTATTTTACTGGAGCGGGTGAAGGGAATCGAACCCTCGTCGTAAGCTTGGGAAGCTTCTGCTCTGCCATTGAGCTACACCCGCGCCGCCGCCGAGCGATGATAAGCGATCGGCGGCTGGCTTCAAGCGGCTTTCGGCATCAGGCGCCCTTTGCCGGCATCAGGCGCCCTTTGCCGGCGCCTCGCACGGCACCGTGCCCATGTTCGCCGGCAGGCACACTTCCAAGATCTCGACATCGTCCGAGGTGCGGATCTCGTTGTGCTTCATCCCGCCGGGGATAAAGCACGAATCGCCGGGTTCGAGCCGGCATTGGGTCCCGTCCTCGAATTCGAGCTCGACAAAGCCCTTGAGCGCATAAACGAACTGACCCTCGCAGACATGGTAATGCCAGCCGGTCGGCTGGGTCATACCGGTCACCGCCGACATCACCTGGGCCCGCATCCAGCCGTCGCTGGCGCCGGTGACGCCGAGATCGCGGTATTTGAAAAAGTCGCGCCGGCCTTCGACATAGTCCGGCTGTTTCGCGCTCGTCACCGCAGCCTTCATCTTTGGCCCGGCCTGAACCGCTGCCTTCTCCGCCGTTGGTTTCTCTAGTGTCGCTGCTGCACCCGCCATAGTCTCCTCCCGTCGATCGGATCGCGGTCATCATAGCAGCGCTTTGCCGTCGGGTGCTATCCTGCCGGTCTCGTTTCTGAGGAGGATCGGCATGGCGAACATACCGGGTGCGGTAACCGACCCCAGCCGCGTGCGCGGCGAAGAGATCGAACTGAAGAGCGGCGGCGACACGATCACCGGCTATCTCGCATGCCCGAGCCAGTCGGGCAAGAACCCCGGCATCGTCGTCATTCACGAAGCCTTCGGCCTCGTCGAGCACATTCGCGACATCGCCCGGCGCTTCGCCAATATCGGCTACAACGCATTGGCGCCCGACCTCTACGCCCGCGCCGGCGGCCCGTCCGACCCGGGCGACATGGCCTCGGTCATGCCTGTCATGTTCGGCAAGCGCGATGCCGAGGCAGTGCAGGACCTCGAAGCCGCGGCCGGCCATCTGCGCGCCTTGCCGGGTGCGACCGGCAAGATTGGTGCTATCGGCTTTTGCTCGGGCGGGCGCCAGACCCTGCTGTTCGCCTGCAGCAGCAGCAAGGTCGACGCGGCGGTCGACTGCTGGGGCGGGTTTATCCACCGCGCCACGCCCGACGCCGAAACGACGCCGGCGCGGCCGGCGCCGATCCTCGACCTGGTCGGCAAGCTCGGCTGTCCGCTCTTCGCGGTGTTTGGCGAGGAAGACCAGAACCCGAGCGTCGCGCAGTCGGAGGAGCTCAAAAAGCGCGCCCAGGGCGCCGGCAAGGACGTCACCACCAAGGTCTACAAAAACGCCGGCCACGCCTTTCTCGCCGATTACCGGCCGAGCTATCGCGAAGGGCCCGCGGCCGAGCTGTGGGTCGACGCCGTCGCCTTCTTCGACAAGCACCTGAAGAGCTGATGTAGGTCAAAAATCGATCTCGCCTCGGTGGCCAGACCTGCTCCGGCCAGTCCTCGGCTTTAGTACACGCGCTCGCCCGGCGGGAAGGCGCGCACTTCGTTCGACAATGGGTTGAGGTGCACCGGCCGCGTGCCGAGACGCACCCGGCCCGCTCCATCGCGCCAGGCGAGGGTGTGGACGAGCCAGTTGCGGTCGTCGCGCTCAGGGTAGTCCTCGCGGGCATGCGCGCCGCGGCTTTCGCCGCGGTACGCGGCCGAATGCAGCACGATTTCGGCCTGGCCGATCATATTGTCGAGTTCGAGCGCGTCGACGAGATCGGTGTTCCAGATCAGCGACCGGTCGGCGACCGCGAGATCGCCGAATGCCCCGGCGACCTCCGCCAGCCGGCGCGATCCCTGCGCCAGCACCGCCGCGGTGCGGAAGACGGCGCAATGATCCTGCATCGTGCGCTGCATCGCCAGCCGCAGCATGCCCGCAGTCACCCTGCCGCGCGCCTGTCGCACCCGGTCGAAGCGGGCGAGTGCTGCGTCCGTCGCATCGCTGGGCAGCGGTGGGTGCGCTGCATTCGGTTCGACGATCTCGGCCGCGCGCAATGCCGCGGCGCGGCCGAAGACGACGAGGTCGAGCAACGAATTGGTGCCGAGGCGCGTCGCGCCATGCACCGACACGCAGGCTGCCTCGCCGACCGCCATCAACCCTGCAACCACGCGCTCGGGGTCGTTCGCGATCGGGTTCAGCACCTCGCCGCGAACATTGGTCGGGATGCCGCCCATGTTGTAATGCGCGGTCGGCAAAACCGGGATCGGCTCACGCGTGAGATCGACCCCGGCAAAGATCTTCGCCGTCTCCGAAATGCCCGGCAGCCTCTGGTGCAGTACCTCGGGCAGCAGGTGTTCGAGGTGTAGGAGGATGTGGTCATGCCGCGGCCCGCAGCCCCGCCCTTCGCGGATTTCGATTTCCATCGCGCGGGCCGCCACGTCGCGCGAGGCGAGGTCCTTGGCGTGCGGCGCGTAGCGCTCCATAAAGCGCTCGCCCTCGCTGTTGGTCAGATAGCCGCCCTCGCCGCGCGCGCCCTCGGTGATCAGACAACCTGCACCATAGATGCCGGTCGGGTGGAACTGGATGAACTCCATGTCCTGCAGCGGCAATCCAGCGCGCAACGCCATTGCATAGCCGTCGCCGGTGCAGATATGCGCCTGGGTCGTCGAGAAATAAGCGCGGCCGCCGCCGCCCGTCGCCAGTACGACGAGCTGCGCACGAAACAGATGCAGGGTCCCGTCTTCGAGGCGCCAGACCAGCAGCCCGCGGCAGACGCTGTCCGCGTCGATAATCAAATCGAGCGCGAAATATTCGACAAAGAATTCGACATGGTGCTTCAGGCACTGCTGGTACAGCGTATGGAGCATGGCGTGGCCGGTGCGGTCGGCGGCGGCGCAGGCGCGCTGGGCCAGACCCTTGCCCCAGTGAACGGTGTGGCCGCCGAACGGGCGCTGGTAGATCCGGCCGTCCTGGGTGCGCGAAAACGGCACGCCCATATGCTCGAGCTCGACGACCGCCGCCATCGCGTTTTTGCACATGTATTCGATCGCGTCCTGGTCGCCGAGCCAGTCCGATCCCTTGACCGTGTCGTACATGTGCCAGCGCCAGTCGTC